>NZ_JBHYWP010000045.1:1114-50252 GCF_042751845.1 Streptomyces sp. NPDC059398
AGGCGCGGGTGCCGGCGGTGAGTCCGGGGGCGGGGTCGGGGGGGCCCGGGGGGGGGGGAGCCCCGCCCGGCCCCCCCCCCGCGCGCGGGGGTGGGGGGCCCAATATCCGCGTGCCGGTCGTACTGGCTACTGGTGCGGCTCGGGCACCCGCATGGCCAGGATCGCCATGTCGTCCGATGCCGGTTCGGCGGCGAACCGCTCCACCGCGCGCAGGATACGGCCGGCCACCGCGCCCGCCGTCAGACCGGTACAGGTGCTGAGCACGTCGGCCAGCCCGTCGTCGCCGAGCATCCGGGTGCCCTCGCGGCGTTCGGTGACCCCGTCCGTGACACAGAGCAGCACGTCGCCCGGTTCGAGGGTCACGGCCTGTTCGTACAGCTCCAGGTCCTCCATCACACCGAGGAGCGGCTGGGGCTCCGCCGCGGGCTCCACGGTGCCGTCCTGGCGGAGCCGCAGCGGGAGCGGGTGGCCGGCGCAGACGACCTTGAGGAGGGCGCTGCCGTCCTCCTGGGGCCACAGCTCCCCGTAGAGGAGCGTCAGGAAGCGGCTGCGGGCGCCCTCGTCGAGGATCGCCGCGTTGAGCCGCTCCAGGACGGCGGGACCCGAGAAGCCCTCACGGGCGAGCAGGCGCAGCGCGTGGCGGGCCAGGCCGGTGACGGCGGCCGCCTCGGGGCCCGTACCGCAGACGTCGCCGATGGCGAAGCCGTAGGCGCCGTCCCGGATGGGGAAGAGGTCGTAGAAGTCGCCGCCCACTTCGTTGCCCTCGCCTGCCGCGCGGTAGATGACCTCCACCTCGACATTGGGCACGTCCGGCAGGCCCGGCGGGAGCAGGCTGCGCTGCAGGGCCTGGCTGATGGCGGTGCGCTCCGAGTACAGGCGGGCGTTGTCGAGGGCGAGCGCCGCCCGGCGGGAGAGGTCTTCGGCCAGCTCCAGGATCTCCTGGCGGAAGTGGTCGTCGGACGGTTTGCCGAGCGTGAGCATGCCGATGACGCGGTTCCGGGCGACCAGGGGCAGTACGACGGTCTCGCCGCCGACCGCGGCCGCCGTGGCGAGCGTGGTGCCGATGCCCGAGCCGAGCGCCGGGCTCGATCCGAGACCGAGGCTGCGCATCGAGGAGGTCAGCGCCGCCTGGTGCGCGGCCTCACCGGGGGCGGCCCAGCTCCTGGCGCCCGGCGTCGGGACAGGCTCGGGCGGACTGATCCGGGAGAGCAGCGCCTTGAGGCCGTCGATGCGCTCCTCGTCCTCGTGCAGGACGTAGGAGAGGTACGGCTCCGACGACTGGTCGGCGATCGTGTAGACGGCGCACCAGGCGGCCAGGGTCGGCACGGTCATCTGTGCCATCAGGGCCAGGGTCTGATCGCGGTCGAGGGTCCCCGCCAGGAGGTCGGAGGCCTCGACGAGGAAGGAGAGCGAGCCGCGGCGCAGCTTCTCCAGCTCACCGAGGCGGGCCGACTCGACGGCGAGCGCGATGCGGTCGGCGGCGAACTGGAGGCGCAGCGCCTGCTCGTTGGAGTACCGGCCGGGGGCCTCGGTGGAAACGCCCAGAGAGCCGGTGAGGCGGCCCTCGACCTTGAGCGGGACGGTGACGACCGAGCGCATCCCCGTGCCGTTGAGCAGCGGCACGGCGCCGGGCACGGCGGCCAGGTCCTCGTGGACCGCGGGCATCCGCGCCGATCCGTACCGTCCGGTGCCGGCCTCGACGGGGACCCGGGCGAAGCGCTGCCGGGCGGAGGGCAGCCCGGTGGTGGCTCTCACCTCCAGCTCCGTCTCGTCGTCGGTCGCGAGGAGCAGGAAGGCAGCGTCGGCGTCGAGCATGTCGCGGGCGCGCTCGACGGTGCGCTGGAGCAGGCCGTCGAGGTCGTCGGGGGCGGGGGAGCCGATGAAGACTTCGAACGGGTCGGTGGTGCGGTGGTCGGAGAAGGAGTTCGAGTCGTTCTGCGGGGTGCGCGGCGGTGTCTGCAGCACCGCGCGTTCGTAGTCGTTCACCAGGAGGCAGACGGTGCTGGGCTCGCCCTGGGCGTCCCGTACGCGCAGATGTGACGCGTAGACGGGCACGACCCTGCCGTCGGCGGTCCGGATGCCGTAGCTGCCCTCCCAGCGGGAGAGCTGGAGGGCGTCGGCGATGCCGGTGCCGGTGCCGGGGGTGTGCGGCCAGGCGGCGAAGTCGGTGAGCTGCTTGCCGACGACCTGCTCGGCGGGGTGGCCGAAGAGCTCTGTCGCGTCCTCGTTCCAGGAGGAGACGGCGCCGTCCGCGTCGATCTGGACCACGGCCACGCGGACCCGCCCGTCGGCGACCGGGAGGAGCTCCGCCGGGAGCAGCGGGCCCGCCGAGCGGGCGCCCACCGGGCGCTGCGGAAGATCGAGTTGGAACCAGACCTGCTTCTGGGTGGGCGTGTAGTCGACGCCCCAGCGGGAGGCGAGCGCCGCGCAGAGCAGCAGTCCGCGGCCGCCCTCCCGGTCCGGGCTGCCGAAGGACTGGCCGCTGCCCTGGAGCGGGACCTCGCGCTCGGGGTAGTGGTCGGCGACCTCCACGCGGATGCCGTCGTCGGTCCGCAGGCACAGGACGTCGGCGTTGGTGCCCGCGTGGACCACCGCGTTGGTGACCAGCTCGCTGGTGAGGACGACGGCGTCGTCGACGACGTCGGAATATCCCCACCCCTGGAGGGTGTCACGTACAAAGGTACGGGCGGTCGCTACCGACCGTCCGACCGGTTCGAAACTGGCAGCCGCTCGCGCGGTGATCACAGAACTCCTCGTACGCGTCTCGACGCCCGGCTCTGCCATGTCGGCCCGCCCCTCGCTGCCCGGTGGTAGTACTGGTGCCTCCGCCCCCGCCGGGCGGACCGGGACGGTTGGACAGCCGGATGCCAGGTTACTTACCTTCGCTGTCCTTGCGGATGCCGGTTACAGGGTTTCCGCCCCGAGTGGGCGGGGACGGTATGCAAAGCTGCCGAACTGTTATGGCCTGGTCCTGCCATGGTGAAACACTGGGCACGCTTCTCGGTACAGCCCCGGGCAGTACGGCCAACCCCTGCGGGAGGGACACGGTGGAGTCTGGCACGGCGGCGCGTGACAAGAACACGCGCGCAAAAAGCGGACAGTCGCCCAAAAAGCGACACCACGGGACAACTGAAGTGGATACCGCTGCCCTGGGCAGACTGCTGACCGCTCTGGCCGCGATGCGCGACGGGAACTTCCGGCGGCGTCTGACGGTCTCGGGCGACGGCACGATGGCCGAGATCGCGGCCGTCTTCAACGAGGTCGCCGACCGCAATCTCCATCTGACGGGCGAGGTTGCCCGGGTGCGCAGGATGGTCGGCCGTGAGGGAAAACTCACGGAGAGGCTGGAGACGGGGGCCCTGGAGGGTTCCTGGGCGGTCGCGATCGACGCGGCGAACGAGCTGGTGGACGATCTGGCGCGGCCGGTCTCCGAGGTCGGCAGGGTGCTCTCGGCGGTGGCCGAGGGCGATCTGGAACAGCGGATGGATCTGCGCTCGCAGGCCATGGACGGTGTGGAACGGCCGCTGCGCGGTGAGTTCCTGAAGGTCGCGCGTACGGTCAACAACCTGGTCGACCAGTTGTCGGCGTTCACCGACGAGGTGACGCGGGTCGCGCTGGAGGTCGGCACCGAGGGCAAGCTCGGCGGTCAGGCCCAGGTGCGTGGTATGTCCGGTTCGTGGAAGGGCCTCACGGATTCGGTGAACACCATGGCGTACCGGCTGACCGCGCAGGTACGTGACATTGCTCTCGTGACGACCGCGGTCGCCCGGGGCGATCTGTCACGCAAGGTCACCGTCCATGTGGCCGGTGAGATGCTCCAGCTGAAGAACACCGTCAACACGATGGTCGACCAGCTGTCCTCGTTCTCCTCCGAGGTGACACGGGTCGCACGTGAGGTGGGGACCGAGGGGGAGCTGGGCGGTCAGGCGGCCGTGCCGGGTGTGGCCGGGGTGTGGAAGGACCTCACCGACTCGGTGAACACCATGGCCGGGAACCTGACGTCCCAGGTGCGCGGTATCGCGGAGGTCACCACGGCCGTCGCCAACGGTGATCTCTCGCAGAAGGTCACGGTGAGCGCACGCGGCGAGGTCGCCCAGCTCGCCGAGACCATCAACCAGATGACCGAGACGCTGCGTACCTTCGCGGACGAGGTGACCCGGGTGGCCAGCGAGGTCGGCGCCGAGGGGCTGCTGGGCGGCCAGGCGCAGGTGCCGGGCGCGGCGGGCACCTGGAAGGACCTCACCGACTCCGTCAACACCGTCTTCCGCAACCTCACGACACAGGTGCGGGACATCGCCCAGGTGACCACCGCGGTCGCCAACGGCGACATGTCGCAGAAGGTCACGGTGAACGTGGCCGGGGAGATGCTGGAGCTGAAGAACACCGTCAACACGATGGTGGACCAGCTGCAGTCGTTCGGTTCCGAAGTGACCCGGGTGGCACGGGAGGTCGGTGTCGAGGGCCGTCTCGGCGGGCAGGCCGAGGTGCCGGGCGCCGCGGGGACATGGAAGGACCTCACCGACTCGGTGAACACGGCCTTCCGTAACCTCACCGGCCAGGTACGGGACATCGCGCAGGTCACGACGGCGGTCGCCAACGGCGATCTGTCGCAGAAGGTCACCGTCGATGTGGCCGGCGAGATGCTGGAGCTGAAGAACACCGTCAACACCATGGTGGCGCAGCTCTCGTCCTTCGCCGACCAGGTGACGCGGATGGCGCGCGACGTGGGCACGGAGGGCCGCCTCGGAGGGCAGGCCCGGGTGGACGGTGTCAGCGGTACGTGGAAGGAGCTCACCGACTCCGTCAACTTCATGGCGGGCAACCTCACGTCGCAGGTGCGCCAGATCGCCCAGGTGACCACCGCGGTGGCGCGCGGTGACCTGTCGCAGAAGATCGACGTGGACGCGCGCGGCGAGATCCTGGAGCTCAAGAACACCATCAACACGATGGTCGATCAGCTGTCCGCCTTCGCGGAGCAGGTGACCAGGGTCGCCCGTGAAGTGGGTACGGACGGCAGGCTCGGCGGCCAGGCGCAGGTGCCGGGTGTGGCCGGGGTGTGGCGCGATCTGACCGACTCGGTGAACGGGATGGCGGGCAACCTCACCGCGCAGGTCCGCAACATCGCGCAGGTGGCGACGGCGGTGGCGCGTGGTGATCTGTCGCAGAAGATCGATGTGGACGCGCGTGGCGAGATCCTGGAGCTCAAGAACACCCTGAACACGATGGTCGATCAGCTGTCTTCGTTCGCGGAGCAGGTGACGCGGGTGGCCCGTGAGGTGGGCACCGAGGGGATCCTGGGCGGTCAGGCGGAGGTCCAGGGGGTCTCCGGCACCTGGAAGGACCTCACCCAGTCCGTCAACTTCATGGCGAACAACCTGACGTCGCAGGTGCGGAACATCGCCGAGGTGACCACCGCGGTCGCCAAGGGCGATCTCTCGAAGAAGATCACGGTCGACGCGAAGGGCGAGATCCTCGAACTGGTCACGACCGTCAACACGATGGTCGACCAGCTGTCGTCCTTCGCCGAGCAGGTGACACGGGTCGCGCGCGAGGTCGGCACCGAGGGAATCCTCGGCGGCCAGGCCCGGGTGCGCGGGGTCACCGGCATCTGGGAGGACCTCAGCGACAACGTGAACCTGATGGCCAACAACCTGACCATCCAGGTGCGGAACATCGCCCAGGTCGCCACGGCGGTCGCCAACGGCGACCTCACCAAGAAGGTGACGGTGGAGGCGCGCGGCGAGGTCGCGCAGCTCGCGGACACCGTCAACACGATGGTGACGACGCTCTCCTCGTTCGCCGACGAGGTGACGCGGGTGGCGCGTGAGGTGGGTACGGACGGCTCGCTCGGCGGTCAGGCACGGGTGCCGGGGGTCTCCGGTACGTGGAAGGACCTCACCGAGTCGGTGAACTCGATGGCCTCCAATCTGACCGGACAGGTGCGCCAGATCGCCACGGTCACCACCGCCATTGCCAAGGGCGACCTGACGAAGAAGATCGATATCGACGCCCAGGGCGAGATCCTGGAGCTGAAGACCACCATCAACACCATGGTCGACCAGTTGTCGAGCTTCGCCGAGCAGGTGACCAGGGTGGCCCGCGAGGTGGGCACCGAGGGTCAGCTGGGCGGTCAGGCGCGGGTGCGGGACGTGGACGGCACCTGGCGCGACCTGACCGAGTCGGTGAACGAGATGGCCGGGAACCTGACCCGTCAGGTGCGGGCCATCGCGGCCGTGGCCACGGCGGTGACCCGCGGCGATCTCAATCTCAAGATCGATGTGGACGCGGCCGGTGAGATCCAGGCGCTCCAGGACAACATCAACACGATGATCGCCAACCTGCGTGACACCACGGTCGCCAACAAGGAGCAGGACTGGCTGAAGGGCAACCTGGCCCGTATCTCCGGACTGATGCAGGGGCGCCGTGAACTGGTCGATGTGGCGTCGCTGATCATGAGCGAGCTCACGCCGGTCGTCTCGGCCCAGCACGGCGCGTTCTTCCTGGCCGTGCCGACCGGCTCGGCCGCGGAGAGCGGTGCGGACGCCGAGAACGCGTACGAGCTGCGGATGCACGGCAGTTACGGGTATTCGGCGGGCTCCATGCCGACGACGTTCCGGCCGGGTGAGACGCTCATCGGCACGGCGGCCGAGGAGAAGCGCACGATCCTGGTGGAGAACGTGCCGCCGGGGTACCTGAAGATCTCGTCCGGTCTCGGCGAGGCGCCGCCCGCCCATGTGATCGTGCTGCCGGTGCTCTTCGACGGGAAGGTACTCGGAGTCATCGAGCTGGCCTCCTTCCAGCCCTTCACACATATCCAGAAGGACTTCCTCAACCAGATCGCGGAAATGATCGCGACGAGCGTCAACACGATCAGCGTCAACTCGAAGACCGAGGTGCTGCTCAAGCAGTCGCAGGAGCTGACCGAGCAGCTGCGGGAGCGCTCCGCCGAACTGGAGAACCGGCAGAAGGCACTTCAGGCGTCCAATGCCGAACTGGAGGAGAAGGCCGAGCTGCTGGCCCGGCAGAACCGCGACATCGAGGTGAAGAACACCGAGATCGAGGAGGCCAGGCAGGTCCTCGAAGAGCGTGCCGAGCAGCTCGCGGTCTCGATGCGCTACAAGTCCGAATTCCTGGCGAACATGTCGCACGAGCTGCGTACGCCGCTCAATTCGCTGCTGATTCTCGCCAAGCTGCTCGCCGACAATGCCGAGGGGAATCTCTCCCCGAAGCAGGTGGAGTTCGCGGAGACGATTCACGGTGCGGGTTCGGATCTGCTCCAGCTGATCAACGACATCCTGGATCTGTCCAAGGTCGAGGCGGGCAAGATGGATGTCAGCCCGACCCGGATCGCGCTGGTCCAGCTCGTCGACTACGTCGAGGCGACCTTCCGGCCGCTCACGGCGGAGAAGGGCCTCGACTTCTCGGTACGGGTCTCGCCCGAACTGCCCGCCACGCTGCACACGGACGAGCAGCGGCTGCTGCAGGTGCTGCGCAACCTCCTCTCCAACGCGGTGAAGTTCACCGACTCCGGAGCGGTGGAACTGGTCATCAGGCCCGCCGGAGCCAATGTGCCGAACGCCATCCGTGAGCAGTTGCTCGAAGCCGGTTCGCTGCGCGACGCCGACGGGGATCTGATCGCGTTCTCGGTCACGGACACCGGGATCGGTATCGCGGCGAGCAAGATGCGGGTGATCTTCGAGGCCTTCAAGCAGGCGGACGGGACCACCAGCCGCAAGTACGGCGGCACCGGGCTCGGTCTGTCCATCAGCCGGGAGATCGCCCGGCTGCTCGGCGGTGAGATCCATGCGGCGAGTGAGCCGGGGCGCGGTTCGACGTTCACCCTGTATCTCCCGCTGCACGGCAGTGAGCTGCCTCCCCAGGGATATCCGCAGCTGGCTCCGGGTTCCGTGGAGCGGACGCCCGGCGGGTCCGACGACGGGACACGGACCGAGGCCGGCCAGACGCCCGGCATGACGCCCACGGACAGCCAGGGTGGTCCCGCGGAGCTGCTGCGCAGGCGCCGCAGGTCGCTGGGGCAGGCGAACGGACAGCCGGCGCTGCCCGCCAGTTCAGGGGTGCAGGCAGCTACGTCGGAACCAGGGACATGGGTGGAGGAGACCGAGGAGACGGCCGAGCCGCGCCGGGTCTTCCAGTTCGGCGGCGAGAAGGTGCTGATCGTCGACGACGACATCCGCAACGTCTTCGCGCTCACCAGCGTCCTGGAGCAGCACGGCCTCTCGGTGCTGTACGCGGAGAACGGCCGGGAGGGCATCGAAGTCCTCGAACAGCACGACGACGTGACGGTCGTTCTGATGGACATCATGATGCCGGAGATGGACGGTTACGCGACGACCACGGCCATCCGCAGGATGCCGCAGTTCGCCGGGCTGCCGATCATCGCGCTCACCGCGAAGGCGATGAAGGGCGACCGGGAGAAGGCCATCGAATCCGGTGCTTCCGACTATGTCACCAAGCCGGTGGATCCCGATCATTTGCTCACGGTAATGGAACAGTGGATGAGCGGTGAGTGATCGATTGAAGAGGAAATCTCCATGAGTTGCTGACTGGCCGTGGCCGGAGGCGTGTGAGGCGGGCGTATGCGGGGAACCTTCTGGGCTCCCGGCGCGTTTCTGCATACATGTGCCGTGACATGGCGGTGACATCGCGGTGACAGGGTGTGGCGACAGGCGGGGTGCGGTTACCATGACCGGCACAAGGACGGACGGCGTTACGGAGCTGTCCCCTGGGGCGGCGCCCGGTGCACTGCCGGGACGAGGAGGACGGGCCATGGTGCAGAAGGCCAAGATCCTCCTGGTCGATGACCGGCCGGAGAATCTGCTGGCGCTGGAGGCCATTCTCTCCGCGCTCGATCAGACACTGGTGCGGGCATCGTCCGGGGAGGAAGCGCTCAAGGCGCTGCTGACGGATGACTTCGCAGTGATTCTGCTGGACGTCCAGATGCCGGGCATGGACGGTTTCGAGACCGCCGCGCACATCAAGCGGCGGGAGCGGACCCGGGACATCCCGATCATCTTCCTCACCGCGATCAACCACGGGCCGCACCACACCTTCCGGGGCTATGCCGCGGGGGCCGTGGACTACATCTCCAAGCCTTTCGACCCGTGGGTGCTGCGCGCGAAGGTGTCGGTCTTCGTCGAGCTCTACATGAAGAACTGCCAGCTGCGGGAGCAGGCGGCGCTGCTCCGGCTCCAGCTCGACGGCAGCGCCCCCGCCGTCGGCGACGCCAAGGAGCCGGCCGGGCTGCTGGCCGAACTGTCCGCCCGTCTGGCGGCAGTTGAGGAGCAGGCGGAGGCGCTCTCCAAGCAGCTCGACGAGGAGTCGGCGGACGCGGCCGCGGTGGCCACCGCGGCCCATCTGGAGCGCAAACTCACCGGTCTCCGCAGGGCCCTGGACGCGCTGGAGCCGGGCACGGGCGGCCCGACCGCCGCGGTGCCGTCGCAGAATTGACGGCCCGTCCGGCCGCTGTTGCCGCTGAGGGGGCGTCATCACGCGTCACCGTGCGTCAAGAAGGCGTGCTCACCAGGGCGACACGAACGGGTGAAGCGGTAAGCACACGTGTCCGCCGCCGCGGACCCAGGTAACCTCGGCTCCATGGCCTCACGTACGTCCGGCAAGGGTTCCCCAGGTACGGCGGGCACCGCCAAGCCGCGTGCCGGCCGTACCGGCCCAGCCAAGAAGGCAGTTCCGGCGAAGAAGACGGCTGCGAAGAAGGCCGCCCCCGCGAGGCGGGCGCCCGCCAAGAAGGCGGCGGCGAAGCCCGCACCGAGACCGGCACCGTCCCCCACCGGGGGCGTCTACCGGCTCGTACGGGCCGTCTGGCTCGGCGCCGCGCACGGCGTCGGGGCGATGTTCCGCGGCATAGGACGCGGCGCGAAGGGGCTCGACCCGGCCCACCGCAAGGACGGGGTGGCCCTGCTGCTGCTCGGCCTGGCCCTCGTCACCGCGGCCGGCACCTGGTCGAATCTGCACGGGCCGGTCGGCGATCTCGTCGAGATGCTGATCACCGGCGCCTTCGGCCGGCTCGATCTGCTGGTCCCGATACTGCTGGGCGCCATCGCCGTACGGCTGATCCTCCACCCGGAGAAGCCGGAGGCGAACGGCCGGATCGTCATCGGACTCTCCGCGCTGGTGCTCGGGGTGCTCGGCCAGGTCCACATCGCCTGCGGAGCCCCCGGGCGCGGGGACGGCACATCGGCGCTGCAGGACGCCGGCGGCCTGATCGGCTGGGCCGCGTCCAAACCGCTGATCTTCCTGATGGGCGACGTCCTCGCCGTACCGCTGCTCCTGCTGCTGACCGTCTTCGGGCTGCTGGTCGTCACGGCCACCCCCGTCACCGCCATCCCGCACCGGCTCAGGGCGCTGGGGGCCCGTCTTGGCATCGTCGACCCGGAGCCCGCCGCCGAGCTGGACGAGGACGACGACGAGCGCTACGAGGACCAGTGGCGCGAGGCGCTGCCGGCCGGCCGGCGTACGAGCGGCGCGCGCGGGCGCACCCCCGAGCTCTACGACGCCGAGGCGGCCGAGGAGCAGGCCGTGGAGCAGGCCCTCACCAAGCGCCGCTCCAAGCCGCGCAGGCCCTCCGTGCAGCCCGCGCCGGGGCGGGGCATGGACCCCGTGGATGTCGCCGCCGCCGCTGCCGCAGCGCTGGACGGGGCCGTGCTGAACGGGCTGCCGCCCTCACCGCTCGTCGCCGATCTCACCCAGGGTGTCTCCGTGGAGCGCCCCGAGGCCACCCCGTCCGGTACGCCGGCCGCGGCGCCCGTGCCGTCCGCCCGTGAGTCGGCGGGGGCCGGGAAGTCGGGGGACGCGGACGCCGACGGGGCGAGCGGGGCCGTACCGGACCTGACGAAGAAGTCCCCGAAGCCGCCCGAGTCGCAGCCGCTGCCGTCCCGGGCCGAACAGCTCCAGCTCTCCGGCGACATCACCTACTCGCTGCCCTCACTGGACCTGCTGGTGCGCGGCGGCCCCGGCAAGACCCGCAGCGCCGCCAACGACGCGGTCGTCGCCTCGCTCTCGAACGTCTTCAGGGAGTTCAAGGTCGACGCGGCCGTCACCGGCTTCACCCGCGGCCCGACCGTCACCCGCTACGAGGTGGAGCTGGGCCCGGCCGTGAAGGTCGAGCGGATCACCGCGCTCACCAAGAACATCGCCTATGCGGTGGCCAGCCCGGACGTGCGGATCATCTCCCCGATCCCGGGGAAGTCCGCGGTCGGTATCGAAATCCCCAACACCGACCGGGAGATGGTCAACCTCGGCGATGTGCTGCGCCTCGCGGACGCGGCGGAGGACGACCACCCGATGCTGGTGGCGCTCGGCAAGGACGTCGAGGGCGGCTATGTGATGGCCAACCTGGCGAAGATGCCGCACGTCCTGGTCGCCGGTGCGACCGGTTCCGGAAAGTCCTCCTGCATCAACTGCCTGATCACCTCGATCATGGTGCGGGCGACCCCCGAGGACGTACGGATGGTGCTCGTCGACCCCAAGCGCGTCGAGCTGACCGCGTACGAGGGCATCCCGCATCTGATCACCCCGATCATCACCAACCCCAAACGCGCCGCCGAGGCGCTCCAGTGGGTCGTACGCGAGATGGACCTGCGGTACGACGACCTCGCCGCGTACGGCTACCGGCACATCGACGACTTCAACCAGGCGGTGCGCAGCGGCAAGGCCAAGGCGCCCGAGGGCAGCGAGCGCGAGCTCGCCCCGTACCCGTATCTGCTGGTCATCGTCGATGAGCTGGCCGACCTGATGATGGTCGCGCCGAGGGACGTCGAGGACTCCATCGTCCGGATCACCCAGCTGGCGCGCGCCGCCGGTATCCATCTGGTGCTGGCCACCCAGCGGCCATCGGTCGACGTGGTCACCGGTCTGATCAAGGCGAACGTGCCGTCACGGCTCGCCTTCGCCACCTCGTCGCTCGCCGACAGCCGGGTCATTCTCGACCAGCCGGGCGCCGAGAAGCTGATCGGCAAGGGCGACGGGCTCTTCCTTCCGATGGGGGCGAACAAACCGACCCGTATGCAGGGCGCCTTCGTCACCGAGGAGGAAGTCGGGGAGATCGTCCAGCACTGCAAGGACCAGATGGCGCCCGTCTTCCGCGACGACGTGGTGGTCGGCACGGCCAAGAAGAAGGAGATCGACGGCGATATCGGCGACGATCTCGATCTGCTGTGCCAGGCGGCCGAACTGGTCGTCTCCACGCAGTTCGGGTCGACATCGATGCTCCAGCGCAAGCTGCGGGTCGGCTTCGCCAAGGCCGGCCGGCTGATGGACCTCATGGAGTCGCGGAACATCGTCGGGCCCAGCGAGGGCTCGAAGGCCCGCGATGTGCTGGTGAAACCGGATGAACTGGACGGTGTGCTCGCGGTGATCCGCGGGGATACCGAGCCGTAGCCGGTCCGTGGCCCTCAGGGGCAACCCTTTCCCCCGGCCGTACGTCCAGTTGGGGAGAGACAGCAGAGAAATTGGGCCGGAGATGTACCGCAGTCGGGTTGTCATCCGGTCCTACCGGCGGGTCGCCCCGTGATCCGCCTATCTGATGGCGTACAAAGTGCGCGCTCAGGTTGCCCCACCCTTTCACCACCCCCCTAGACTGAACATCCAGCAGGTGGCTCACGCTCGAAAGGCGCCCCCGTGTCCATCGGCAACTCCCCCCAGGACGACCGGCCTTCGATCGGTCACACCCTCCAGCAGGCCCGGATCGCCGCGGGTCTCACGGTCGAGGAAGTCAGCTCCGCCACACGGGTGCGCATCCCCATCGTGCACGCGGTCGAGCAGGACGACTTCTCCCGGTGCGGCGGCGATGTGTACGCCCGCGGCCACATCCGTACGCTGGCGCGCGCCGTCTCGGTCGACCCGGCTCCGCTGGTCGACCGGTACGACGCGGACCACGGCGGCCGTCCCGAGCCGACCCCCGTCGCGCCGCTCTTCGAGGCGGAACGGATCAGGCCGGAGCGCCGCCGCCCGAACTGGACCGCGGCCATGGTCGCGGCGATCGTCGTCGTGGTCGGCTTCGTCGGGTTCACCATGTTCAGCGGCGGCGACAGCGGCAGCAAGGGCAACAAGCAGGTCGCCGAAGGCCCCACCACCGCCACCAAAGGGCCCGGCCCCAAGCCCAGAAAGCCGGCCGATCCCAAGCCCAGCACCCCCGCCGCGTCGGACAGCGCCATCGCGGCCGTGCCGAAGGACAAGGTGACGGTCAAGCTCTCCGCCGTCGACGACAAGAGCTGGATCTCCGCGAAGGCGCACAACGGAAAGCTGCTCTTCGACGGGGTGCTGGCCAAGGGCGAGTCCAAGACCTTCACCGACGCACAGCAGGTCGATCTGATCCTCGGGAACGCCGGCGCGATCCAGCTGTTCGTCAACGGCAAGGACGTCCACAACGACTTCCAGGCCGGTCAGGTCGAGCGCCTCTCGTACACCAAGGGCGACCCGGAGGCGGGCTGATCACCCTCGCGGGACGGGCGTGGGCCGGGACAAAGTAGTCTTGAGCCCATGCCCGAACGCCGTACCGTCGCCCTTGTCACTCTTGGCTGCGCCCGTAACGAGGTGGACTCGGAGGAGCTCGCAGGCCGCTTGGCAGCGGACGGCTGGGACCTCGTCGAGGACGCCGCCGCCGCGGATGTGGCCGTAGTCAACACCTGTGGATTCGTCGAAGCCGCCAAGAAGGACTCCGTCGACGCCCTGCTCGAAGCCAACGATCTCAAGGATCACGGCAAAACCCAGGCGGTCGTCGCCGTCGGCTGTATGGCCGAGCGGTACGGCAAGGATCTCGCGGAAGCGCTCCCCGAGGCCGACGGGATCCTCGGATTCGACGACTACGCCGACATCTCCGACCGCCTCCAGACCATTCTGAACGGCGGGATCCACGCCTCGCACACCCCGCGCGACCGCCGCAAGCTGCTGCCGATCAGCCCTGCCGAGCGCCAGGAGACGGCCGGGGTGGCACTTCCCGGCCACGCCCAGGACACCCCGCCCGACGATCTCCCGGACGGTGTCGCCCCGGCCTCCGGGCCACGGGCCCCGCTGCGCCGCAGACTCGGCAACAGCCCCGTGGCCTCCGTGAAGCTGGCATCCGGCTGTGACCGGCGGTGCTCCTTCTGCGCCATCCCGTCCTTCCGCGGCTCCTTCATCTCGCGGCGCCCCTCCGACGTGCTCGGTGAGACACGCTGGCTGGCCGGGCAGGGCGTCAAGGAGGTCATGCTGGTCTCCGAGAACAACACCTCGTACGGCAAGGACCTCGGCGACATCCGGCTCCTGGAGACACTGCTGCCCGAGCTCGCCGACGTCGAGGGCATCGAGCGGATCAGGGTCAGCTATCTGCAGCCCGCCGAGATGCGGCCCGGACTGATCGACGTGCTGACGTCGACACCGAAGGTCGCCCCGTACTTCGACCTCTCCTTCCAGCACTCGGCGCCCGGGGTGCTCCGCGCGATGCGCCGCTTCGGGGACACCGACCGGTTCCTGGAACTGCTCGCGACGATCCGTGGCAAGGCGCCGCAGGCCGGCGCGCGCTCCAACTTCATCGTCGGATTCCCGGGCGAGAGCGAGAGCGACCTGGCCGAGCTGGAACGCTTCCTGACCGGTGCGCGGCTCGACGCCATCGGCGTCTTCGGCTACTCCGACGAGGACGGCACCGAGGCGGTCGGCTACGAGAACAAGCTGGACGCCGAAGTCATCGCCGAACGGCTTGAGCACATCTCGCGGCTCGCCGACGAGCTGACCGCGCAGCGGGCCGAGGAGCGGCTGGGTGAGACGCTCTCGGTGCTCGTGGAGTCGGTGGACGACGAGGACGGCGCCGTGGGGCGGGCCGCCCACCAGGCGCCCGAGACGGACGGGCAGGTGGTGTTCACGACAAGCGAGGGCCTGGTCCCCGGCCGTATGGTCGTGGCGAAGGTGGTCGGCACCGAAGGTGTCGACCTGGTGGCCGAGTGTCTCGGTGAGGAGGCAGCCAGATGACCGGAGTCCCGGCATCCGCCACAGGCGGTACCGGTGCCAAGCCGGCGCCCGCCGGCAAGCTGGGTGCTGCGGCGGTCAATCAGGCGAGCCTGTGGAATGTCGCCAATCTGCTGACCATGGTGCGGCTGGTGCTCGTGCCCGGGTTCGTGCTGCTGCTGCTCCACGGCGGCGGCTACGACCCGGTCTGGCGTGCCTGGGCCTGGGCCGCCTTCGCCGTCGCGATGATCACGGATGTCTTCGACGGCCATCTGGCACGGACGTACAACCTGGTCACCGACTTCGGGAAGATCGCCGACCCCATCGCCGACAAGGCGATCATGGGGGCGGCCCTGGTCTGTCTCTCGTACCTCGGTGATCTGCCCTGGTGGGTCACGGGTGTGATTCTCTTCCGGGAGCTCGGGATCACCCTGATGCGGTTCTGGGTGATCAGGCACGCGGTCATTCCGGCCAGCCGCGGAGGCAAGATCAAGACGCTCGCCCAGGGCACGGCCGCCGGGATGTACGTCCTGGCTCTGACCGGTCCGCTGGCGACACTGCGCTTCTGGGTGATGGCGGTCGCCGTGGTGCTGACCGTGCTGACCGGGCTCGACTACGTACAGCAGGCCGTGACCGCGCGCCGCAGGGGACTCGCGGCCGAGCGGGCCGCCCGGTGAGTTCGGCGGCCGTGGTGCTGGAGCTGCTGGCTGACCGGGGGGAGACCCTCGCCGTGGCGGAATCGCTCACCGGCGGTCTGCTGGCCGCGGAGCTCACTTCCGTCCCAGGGGCCTCCCGGGTCTTCCGCGGCTCTCTCACGGCGTACGCGACGGCCGTCAAGCAGGAAGTCCTCGGCGTCGACGGGGGGCTGCTCGCGGAGCGCGGTGCGGTGGACCCCGGGGTTGCCCGGCAGATGGCGGCCGGCGTGCGGCGGCTGCTGGGCGCGGACTGGGGGATGGCGACCACCGGGGTGGCCGGCCCCGGCACGCAGGACGGGCAGGCGGTCGGCACGGTGTATGTGGCGGTTTCCGGACCGGGCGGGGCAGAGAATATGGCCTCACTGCGGTTGAACGGGGACCGGGCGGAAATCCGTAGGGAGAGCGTGCTGGGCGTTCTCGGACTGCTCTGCGATGAACTCCGCAGGAATGCGCGGACACAGGATACGGAAGAGAACGGGGGGAATTGATGTTTGCAGCCCTGAGTGAACACGACATCGCTCCCCGCACGGCCGCGGCGCAAGGCGGTACGGTGGGGCGTGAAGGATGCGGCTACGCGGTCCGAGGAGGGAGCCACCGATGATTCTGCTCCGTCGCCTGTTGGGTGACGTGCTGCGTCGGCAGCGCCAGCGCCAGGGCCGTACTCTGCGCGAAGTCTCCTCGTCCGCCCGAGTTTCTCTCGGTTATCTGTCCGAGGTGGAGCGGGGGCAGAAGGAGGCATCCTCCGAGCTGCTCTCCGCGATCTGCGACGCGCTTGACGTACGGATGTCCGAGCTCATGCGGGAGGTGAGCGACGAGCTGTCGCTCGCGGAGCTGGCCGAGTCGGCGGCGTCGACCGAGCCCGTACCCGTGCCGGTACGCTCGATGCTCAATTCCGTCTCCGTGACGTCGGTCACGGGCGTGCCCGAGCGCGTGACGATCAAGGCGCCTGCCGAAGCCGTGAATGTAGTAGCGGCGTAGTACGGCTTTCCGGCTCCGGCTGGTCCTCAGGGACCGGTCGGAGCCATTTTTTTGCCCTGAATGTCCGGTGTGAGGATATTTGTGCCATGGTGGTGGGAACGTACGAACATATGGGAGGCCCCGCATGTCTGGCGTGAAGAGCTCTCTGCCCGAAGCCGATCTGAAAGTGGTCGGAGAGGCACTTCAGGGTGCGCTCGCGGATCTGGTCGATCTCTCGCTGGTCGCCAAGCAGGTGCACTGGAATGTGGTCGGGCCGCGCTTCCGGTCGGTGCACCTCCAGCTCGACGAGGTGGTCGACACCGCGAGGCAGTACATGGACGCGGTCGCGGAGCGGGCCTCCGCGGTCGGGGTGACACCGGACGGACGGGCCGCGACGGTCTCCAGGACCAGTGCGATCAGTGAAGCCCCCGCAGGGTGGATCAAGGACACCGACGCCATCAGGACGCTGGTGGACGCGCTCGGGGCCGTCATCAGCCGGATGCGGGAGCGGATCGCGGCCACCGATGCCCCGGACCCGGTGACACAGGATCTGCTCATCGGGGCCACCGCGGCCCTGGAGAAGCACGCCTGGATGTACCAGGCGGAGAACAACGCGTAACGGCGTGCGCATATGCGCCGGGCGGGCGTCTCGTGCGCCCTCCCGCCGGGTGGCGGTGACCGGCCCCAGGCGGCGCCCCGGCCGGAACGTTTACCGGGCTCCCCGCTCCGGTGCGACCTCTGCGACGGCCTGCTCTGCCTTCTCGTCGTTCCCCGCGCCTTTTCCGGCGCGGTTCCGGCGGTGCGGGCGGCTCGGTTTTCGGGCTGATGGGGCTGACTGCAAGGGAGTGGCGCGGCGGTGGGTGCCGGCGGGGGCGCTGGCGCTGCTGCTCGGCGGGCTGTGGTGGTGGGCCGTGCTGCGGCTGGTGCTGACACCTTCCGGGTCCGGGCCGCTGGAGAGCGCTGTCGCGGTCGGGGGATGGGGGCTGAGCCTCCTGCCGATACATGTGGTGGCGTTTCCGGCCGGGCGGGCGGGGGGCCGTTCGCGGTGGGCGGGTCCGCGCTCTGCCTCGGCGCGGCGGCGGGGGTCCGGACGGTGCCGGTTCACCAGGGCATCGCGACGCCGCCGTTGGGGCGCAGGATCTGACCGGTGGTGAAAGCGGCGGCGTCGGATGCCAGATGGAGTACGGCGTGCGCGATCTCCTCCGGGGCGCCCACGCGGCCCAGCGGTGACATCCGGGACATCAGGGCGGCGGTGTGCGCCTGGGCCTCGCTGTTGTTGTGCCGCTCCGTCATGGGGGTGCGGATCCAGCCGGGCGCGACCGCATTGACCCGGATCCCGTGCGGGCCCACCTCGGTCGCGAGTGTTTTCGTGAGCTGGAAGACGGCGGCTTTCGTCACGCCGTAGCAGAGCAGGCCCGGCCCGCCGGTGTCCACGGCGCCCGATGCCATCGTGACGATGCTCCCCGCAGTGCCCGTCGCGATCATGGCGCGGGCCGTGGCCTGGCAGGCGTAGAGCACGCCCTTGAAGTTGACGGCGAGAACGCGGTCCAGATCCTCGTCCCGCGTCTCCAGGACGGGACTGCTGTGCATGATTCCCGCGACTGCGGCGAGGATGTCCAGCCGGCCGGCGGCTGTGACGGCCGACTCGACGGCCGCCTCCACACCGGCGCGGTCGGAGACGTCCAGCGGATGGGGGTGCGCGGCGCCGCCCGCATTCGTGATCGTGGCGACGGTCTCGCGCAGCCCCGCATCGTCGCGGTCCGCGCAGTGGACGGCGGCGCCCGCCTCCGCGAGGAGTACGGCACTGGCGCGGCCGATGCCGCTCGCCGCGCCGGTGACGAATGCGGTGCGGCCGGTGAGGTCGTACGCCGTGACGGGCATGACGGGACCGTACGACCGGAACTGACGGGTCGTCAACTGTGTTGCGGGCGGGGGCTAGGAGGCGGTGGGATCAGTGGGGCTGGTGGGTTCTGTGGGACTGGTGGGTTCGGTGGGTCCGGTCTGGCAGGTGGGGCACCAGTACGTCGGACGCTCACGGCTGCCGTTGCCCTGGCCGCTGTCGGTGCGGATGGCCCGGCGTACGGAGGTGCCGCAGCGCAGGCAGGGGCGGGGTGCGCGTCCGTAAACGTACAGACGCTGGTCCGGCCGGCCCGTGGTGCTGCGGACCGGGCGGTCGCGGTTGGCCTCCAGTAGCTTCTTCGCCACGGTGACCGCCCTTTCGGGGCGGGGGAGCTGCCCGACCGGCAGCCAGGGGGTGGCGCGCAGCAGGAAGCAGATCTCCGCTGCGAAGACATTTCCGATTCCTGCGAGGTTGCGCTGGTCGAGCAGGGCCTCGACGAGCGGCCGGCCGGGGTCGGCCAGCAGGTTGGTGAGTGCTCTGCCGGGGTCCCAGTCGGGGCCCAGGAGGTCCGGGCCGAGATGGCCCACCACCGTGCTCTCGTCGGTGGTCCGCAGCAGTTCGAGTACGGGGAGGCGGTAGCCGACGGCGGTGTGGCCGGACGTCCCGAGGACGGCACGGATCTCGTACGTGGGGCCGCCGCGCCAGCGTTCACCCGGGACGTAGACCTTCCAGGCGCCTTCCATCCGCAGATGGCTGTGCAGAGTGAGGCCGCCTTCGACACGTGTCAGCAGGTGTTTGCCGCGCGGGATGACGCCGAGGACGGTGCGCCCGGTGAGATCTGCGGTGGCGAACCGGGGGACGCGCAGGTCGAACCGGGTGAGAACGTGGCCGGCGAGCGCCGTGTGCAGTCGCGTGGCCGCCTGGTGGACGCTGTCTCCTTCGGGCATGTCTCCATGATGCGGGCTGCACGGCGGGACCCGCAGACCCGCGCTGTTCAGGCCCGCAGCCGCAGCCCCCTGGGGGTGGCGACGAATCCGGCCGCCTCCAGGGTGCGGCCCAGGTCGGAGGTGAGGGCGGACGCACCATTGGTGCGCTCCACGGTCACGGTGCCGAGAGCCCCCGAAGCCGCCGCTGCGGCGAGGGCCTGCCCCGCGGCGAGCAGCCCGGGGTGGTCGGGCTCGGTGGGCCAGGACAGCAGGCTCTTGCCGCCGCGCTCCATATAGAGGACGAGCTCTCCGTCGACCAGGACGACGAGGGAGCCCGCCTTGCGGCCTGGCTTGTGGCCCACCCCGCCCGGGGACTCCGGCCAGGGCAGCGCCGCTCCATAGGCGTTGGCCGGATCCGCCGCGGCCAGCACCACCGCCCGGCCCGGCGCGCCCGCTTCCGCGCGGTCCCGTGCGGTGGACGCGGCACGCAGCCGGTCCACCGCGCCGTCCATCGCGAACTGCGCCGCGCCCAGGCCCTCCACGACATAGCCCCGTCTGGCCTGCCCGGTGTCCTCGAACGCGGAGAGGATGCGGTAGACCGCGGAGAAGCCGCCCTCGACACCCTCGGCCGAGACCGCGCCGCGGGTGACGACACCATGCCGGTCCAGGAGCGTACGGGCCAGGGCGTGCGCCCGGCGGGTCGCGTCGGGCTCGGCGGCCGGCAGCACGGACCAGCGGCCGGCCACGGTCGGTGGCCCGGTCCGTGAGCCGGGGCGTGCCGCCCCGGTGAGGGAGCCGTACCGCCCGCGCGGGACCGTACGGCGGGCCCGGTGGGCGGTGGAGCCCGCCGTACGGCCGGAGCCCAGCAGGGAGCGGAGCGGGGCCAGTGTGTCGTTGGTCAGCCGGCCCGACCAGGCCAGGTCCCAGATGGCGTCGGCCAGTTGGGGATCGGTGCAGTCCGGGTGGGTGGTGGCGCGGACATGATCCTTGAGCTGGCGGAAGAACAGGCCGTAGCCGGGGGCGAGGGCCTGGAGCACGGACTCGTGCAGCGCGCTCAGCTCCAGAGGGTGCGGGGGTGGGACGAGCAGTGGCGCGCTGTCCGCGAGGAAGAGGGAGATCCAGCCGTCCTTGCCCGGGAGCGCGCCCGCTCCCGCCCAGACGACCTCACCCGTCGTGGTGAGTTCGTCGAGGAGCGCCGGGGTGTAGCCGGCCACCCGGGACGGCAGGATCAGTCTCTCCAGTGCGGAGGCGGGGACAGGCGCTCCCTGGAGCTGCTCGACGGCGCGTGCCAGTCCGTCGATGCCCCGCAGGCTGCCGTCGCCGAGGTGCTGCCACTGGGGCAGGAACGAGGCCAGCGCCTCGGGCGGCACCGGTTCCAGCTCCTCGCGCAGAGCTGCCAGAGAACGGCGGCGGAGCCTGCGCAGCACCGTGGCGTCGCACCACTCCTGGCCGATGCCCGAGGGGTGGAACTCGCCCTGGACCACCCGGCCCGCCGCGGCGAGCCGCTGCAGCGCGCCGTCCGTGACCGCGCTGCCCAGACCGAAGCGCGCCGCTGCCGCGGACGAGGTGAACGGGCCGTGCGTCCGGGCGAAGCGGGAGAGCAGATCGCCCAGCGGGTCCTTGACCGGCTCCGTGAAGGCCTCGGGCACCCCCACCGGGAGCGCGGTGCCGAGCGCGTCCCGGAGCCTGCCCGCGTCCTCGATCGCCGCCCAGTGGTCGGTCCCCGCGATACGGACCCGGATGGCGCGCCGGGCGGCTGCCAGGTCGGGTGCCCACTGCGGCTCCGCCCCGCGGCCGGCCAGCTCGGCGTCGGTCAGCGGGCCCAGCAGCCGCAGCCGGTCCGCGACCCCCTCGGCGTCCTTGATCCGCCGGTCCTCCGTCAGCCACTGGAGCTCTCTCTCCAACTCGTCCAGCACATCGGCGTCCAGCAGCTCGCGCAGCTCGGCCCGGCCGAGCAGCTCGGCGAGGAGCCGGGAGTCCAGCGAGAGGGCCGCCGCCCTCCGCTCGGCGAGCGGTGAGTCGCCCTCGTAGAGGAACTGGGCGACATAGCCGAAGAGGAGCGAGCGGGCGAAGGGTGAAGGCTCGGCCGTGGTGACTTCGACGAGCCGGACACGGCGCGACTCGATGTCGCCCATCAGCTCGGTGAGACCGGGTACGTCGAACACGTCCTGCAGGCACTCGCGAACGGCTTCGAGAACGATCGGGAACGAGCCGAACTCGCTCGCGACCTGAAGCAGCTGGGAGGCTCGCTGGCGCTGCTGCCACAGCGGCGTCCGCTTTCCGGGGCTGCGGCGCGGCAGGAGGAGCGCTCGGGCCGCGCACTCGCGGAAACGGGAGGCGAACAGGGCCGAGCTGCCGACCTGGTCGGTGACGATCTGGTTGATCTCGCCCTTGTCGAAGGCCACATCGGCCGCCCCGAGCGGGGCCTGTTCCGTGTCGTACTCGATGCCCGGCGCGGCCGGATCGGCGTCCAGCAGGTCGAGGCCCATCAGATCCGCGTCGGGGAGCCGCAGCACGATCCCGTCGTCGGCGTGCATGACCTGGGCGTCCATCCCGTACCGCTCGGAGAGCTTGGCGCCCAGCGCGAGCGCCCAGGGCGCGTGCACCTGGGCGCCGAACGGGGAGTGGACCACCACCCGCCAGTCGCCCAGCTCGTCGCGGAACCGCTCGACGACGATGGTCCGGTCGTCCGGCACATGGCCGCAGGCGCGGCGCTGCTCGTCCAGATAGCCGAGGACATTGTCGGCCGCCCAGGCGTCCAGCCCGGCGGCGAGCAGCCGCAGCCGCGCGTCGTCCGGTGCGAGCCCGCCCACCTCACGGAGGAACGCGCCCACGGCACGGCCCAGTTCGAGCGGGCGGCCCAGCTGGTCGCCCTTCCAGAACGGCAGCCGGCCCGGCACCCCCGGCGCCGGGGTGACCAGCACCCGGTCACGGGTGATGTCCTCGATGCGCCAGGAGGTGGTGCCGAGGGTGAAGACGTCACCCACCCGGGACTCGTAGACCATCTCCTCGTCCAGCTCGCCGACCCGGCCCCCGCCCTTCTTGGGGTCGGCCCCGGCGAGGAAGACCCCGAAGAGTCCGCGGTCGGGGATGGTGCCGCCGGATGTGACGGCGAGACGCTGCGCCCCGGGGCGGCCGGTGACTGTACCGGCGATGCGGTCCCACACCACACGCGGGCGCAGCTCCGCGAAGGCGTCCGACGGATAGCGTCCGGCGAGCATGTCCAGGACCGCTGTGAAAGCGGATTCGGGGAGTGCGGCGAACGGTGCGGCGCGGCGGACCACCGCCAGCAGGTCGTCTGCCTGCCAGCTGTCGAGCGCCACCATGGCGACCAGCTGCTGGGCGAGCACGTCCAGCGGGTTCGCCGGGACGCGCAGCGCCTCGATCGAGCCGGTCCGCATCCGCTCGGTCACCACGGCGGCCTGCACCAGGTCCCCCCGGTACTTGGGGAAGACGACACCGGTGGAGACGGCGCCGACTTGATGTCCGGCGCGGCCCACCCGCTGGAGGCCGGAGGCCACCGACGGCGGTGACTCGACCTGGATGACCAGATCGACAGCCCCCATGTCGATCCCCAGCTCAAGGCTGGACGTGGCCACGACCGCGGGCAGCCGGCCCGCCTTGAGGTCCTCCTCGACCTGGGCGCGCTGCTCCTTGGAGACCGAGCCGTGGTGCGCACGGGCCAGCAGCGGGGGCGCACCCTTGGCGGCGCCCGACTCGGCCATCACTTCGGCGGGGGAGTGGGCCTCGGGCATGACCTCCCCGGTGGCCCGCTCGTACGCGATCTCGTTCAGCCTGTTGCACAGGCGCTCCGCCAGGCGGCGGGAGTTGGCGAAGACGATCGTCGAGCGGTGCGCCTGCACCAGATCCGCGATGCGCTCCTCGACATGCGGCCAGATGGAGGGCTTCTCCGCCTTGTCCGGATCGGTGTCGGAGGCCGGAGAACCACTCAGCTCGCCCAGGTCCTCGACGGGGACGACCACCGAGAGGTCGAACTCCTTGCCCGACGCGGGCTGCACGATCACGGCCTTGCGCTGCGGCGAGAGATAGCGGGCGATCTCGTCGACCGGCCTGACCGTCGCCGACAGCCCGATACGGCGGGCCGGGCGTGGCAGCAGCTCGTCCAGCCGCTCCAGGGAGACGGCGAGGTGGGCACCGCGCTTCGTGCCCGCGACGGCGTGGACCTCGTCCAGGATCACCGTCTCGACGCCCGTCAGCGCTTCCCGCGCGGACGAGGTGAGCATCAGAAAGAGCGATTCGGGGGTGGTGATCAGGATGTCCGGCGGGCGGAGCGCCATCGACCGCCGCTCGGTGGCGGGGGTGTCGCCCGAGCGGATACCGACCCGGACATCGGGCTCCTGGAGCCCGAGCCGCACCGACTCCTGACGGATACCGGTCAGCGGGCTGCGGAGGTTGCGCTCGACATCGACCGCGAGCGCCTTGAGCGGGGAGACATACAGCACCCGGCAGCGCTTCCTGGCTTCGGCGGGCGGGGGCGCCGAAGCCAGCTGGTCGAGGGCGGCGAGGAACGCGGCGAGCGTCTTGCCGGAACCGGTCGGCGCCACGACCAGCACATCGGACCCGGCACCGATCGCCCGCCACGCACCGTCCTGGGCCGGGGTGGGCGCGGTGAAGGCGCCCGTGAACCAGCCGCGGGTCGCGGGGGAGAAGGAGTCGAGCGCTGACGTCACCATGTCCCCATCGTGCACCGCACCACTGACAACCGCCCGGACCTGGGGAAACAATGGAGGCATGGAGGTATCGGGAACAGCAGGACCGGGCGACCGGGAGCAGGCACGGCACTGGCAGCTCGACGCGCTGCCGGGCGTCGATCTGCTGCACGCCCGCTACATCCGCAAATCGTTCCCGAGGCACACGCACGAGTCGTTCGTCATGGCCGCGATCACCTATGGCGTCGAGGCCTTCCACTACCGCGACGAGCTGGTCAGGGCGGGGCCGGGGCAGCTCGCCCTGGTGAACCCCGACACCGCGCACACCGGATTCGCCGGCGTACCCGAGGGCTGGGTCTACCGGACGCTCTACCCGGCCGCAGGACTGATCGCCGAAGTCGCCTCCGACATCAGCACCCTCAGCGGCCCGGTCGGCTTCACCTCACCGGTCGTCGACGACGCGGAGGCCGCGCGCCTCGTCGTCGGGGTGCACCGCGCGGCCGAGCAGGGCAACGCGCTGGCCGCCGACAGTCTGCTACGGCTCGCCGTCGCCCGGCTGCTGCGCGCCCACGGGGGCCGGCTCCCCGAACGGGTGCCGCGCACGGCGGGCGCCGGGAACGCGGCCCGCGCGCGTGCGGTGCTGGAGGAGCGGATGGTGCGGCCGCCGTCTCTCGAACAGCTCGCCACCGGCCTCGGTACGAGCCCCTTCGCCCTGCTGCGTGCCTTCCGGACGGCGTACGGCATGCCGCCGCACAGCTGGCTCACCGATGCCCGGGTGCGGCGGGCCAGGCACCTCCTGGAGGCGGGCGCCACCCCCGCGGCGACCGCGGCCGCCGTCGGGTTCGCCGACCAGCCCCATCTGAACCGGCATTTCACCCGGATCGTGGGGGTGCCGCCGGGTGCCTACCAGCGGGAACGCGCAAGAACGTACAAGACCGGGCCGGGCCGTTCCTCGTAGCGTCTGCCCGGTGGCAACGGATCGGACAATATTCACGGACCCCGGCACCGGACCGGGCCGGCCAGGCGCGAGACCGGAACAGACCGGCACCGGACCGGAACAGCCCCGTACGGGACCGGAAGACCCCGGCACAGGACCGGACCGGCCAGGCACAGGGCCGGAGCAGCGGGCGGACGCGGCCGTCGTCCGGGACGCGCTGGGTGTCGGCGTCGCGGTCGGCCTCTCCGGGTTCGCATTCGGCGTGACCTCGGCGGGCTCCGGTCTCAGCCTGCTGCAGACCTGCCTGCTCAGCCTGCTGGTCTTCACCGGCGCCTCGCAGTTCGCGCTGGTCGGTGCGCTCGCGGCAGGCGGCAGCCCGTTCGCCGCCGCAGCGGGCGCCTTCTTCCTCGGAGTCCGCAACACCTTCTACGGGCTGCGGCTGTCCCAGCTGCTGGCCCTGCCGCGCGCCGTACGGCCTCTCGCCGCGCACTGGGTGATCGACGAGACGACCGCCGTCACCCTCGCCCAGGCGACCCGGCGTGCTGCCCGGATCGGCTTCACCGCCACGGGCCTGACGCTGTACGTGCTGTGGAACCTCACGACGCTGCTCGGGGCGCTGGGTGCGCGGGCGCTCGGCGACACCGGGGCCTGGGGCCTCGACGCCGCCGGCCCCGCGGTCTTCCTGGCGCTCCTCGCCCCCATGCTGCGGACGGCGACAGAACGGGCGGTCGCCGGGCTCGCCGTCGTACTGGGGCTCGGACTGCTGCCGCTGCTGCCCGGCGGGGCGCCGGTGCTGGTCGCCGCACTCGCGGCTCCGGCCGTCCTGCTCTTCAAGGGGCGCGAAGTAAGCCGTGCGCCGGGGGCGGACAAGCGCTCCTGCCCGGAGCGGGGCGCCGGGCAGGAGAAGAAGGAGGGACCGGAGCGATGAACGGCGTCTGGATCGCGATCGGGGTGACGGCCATCGGCTGCTACCTGGCCAAACTGCTGGGTCTGCTGATCCCCGCGGGCATGCTTGAGCGGCCGGTCGTCAAGCGGCTGTCCGCGCTGCTCCCGGTCGCGCTGCTGGCGGCCCTCACCGCCCAGCAGACCTTCGGAAGCGGCCACCACCTCACGGTGGACGCACGGGTCGCCGGGGTCGCAGCGGCGGCGCTCGCGCTGGCCCTGCGCGCTCCCTTCCTGGTCATCGTCGGGGCAGCGGTGGTGGTCACCGCGGGGGTGCGCGCACTGGGCTGAACCCCACGCGTGGGTACACCCCCGCGCTCCGTTAGACCCCGCGCTCCGTTGGACCCCGCGCGCCCCGCAGCGCCGCGCACGCTGGGCTACGCGGCCACGGCACCGTCAGGCGATGCCGCGGCCGTGTGCGCGCAGCGTCAGCAGCGCCTGGACCGTCACCATGGGCCTTGCCTCCATCAGGGGGGCCGGCGCCCAGGAACGCCAGTTGACCGGCCAGCCGCCGTCCTGGCCCTGCTCGTCCGCCAGGAAGTCCAGTGACCGGTCCATCTCCTCGTCGGTGAACCAGCCGCGCGCCAGGGAACCGGGCACGCGCGCGTAGTCGTACGGAAAGTGCAGTTCCCCCGGCGCGTACCCCGGCGCGACCGGATACGACGCGCGGTCCGCCGGGTCCAGCACGGCCAGCCGCTGTT
Source organism: Streptomyces sp. NPDC059398 (assembly GCF_042751845.1). NCBI lineage: Bacteria > Bacillati > Actinomycetota > Actinomycetes > Kitasatosporales > Streptomycetaceae > Streptomyces > Streptomyces sp. NPDC059398. Next base: position 27,738 of record NZ_JBHYWP010000045.1, read on the forward strand.
CCCGCACCCGCCGGCCCAGCCGGTCGGCAGCCGCCTCCGCCCGGGACCGGTCGGGGACCCCGTCCAGGAAGGCGACCGCCGCCTGGATCTCGTACGGGTGGGAGTGTTCCAGCGCGTCGACGGCCCTCCAGCAGAACTCGGTGGCCCGGAAGAGCCAGGCGTGCCAGACCTCATTGCGGTGCAGCACACCCACCACGGGCCCGGTGGCCAGCAGTTCGCTCGGCGGGTCGTCGACCACCGGGACGAACGGCGCGCAGGGGTAGCCGCGCTGCGAGGGGTGGACTGCGGGCAGTGCGCCGTCCCTGGTGGAGACCCCGGTCAGATAGCGGCACACCCGCTCCACCCGCATCCCGCCGCAGCGCCCCACGGAGTCGAGTACATGCAGCGCGTGCGCCGTGTGCAGGGGCTGGCTCACCGGTCCGCGCAGATCGGGTTCGAGCCCGTGCCCGTACCCGCCGTCCGGATTGAGGTGGGCGGCGAGTGCCGCTTCCACCGCGTCGGCGCGTCCGTCGAGGAAGTGGTACGCGAACCTCCGCTGTTCCAGCACCCGGGCCGTCAGCCAGATGAAGTGCTCGGCGCGTGCGAGAGGAGATGCTCCGGTTCCAGCCATGCTCCGAAGGTAGAGCGGAAAGAGCCGGGGGCAAGGGAGACGGGCTGGGCTGCACTCCCAGGGGCTGGATACTGAAGTCATGCGGTTGACGATTTTCTGGGAACGGATGGCGGAGCACTTCGGCGAGGCGTACGCCGACTCGTTCGCGCGTGACCATGTGATGGCGGAGCTGGGCGGTCGTACGGTGCACGAGGCACTGGCCGCCGGCTGGGAGACGAAGGACGTCTGGCGGGGCGTCTGCGCCGCGGCCGGCATCCCCGAGGAACGGCGCTGAGCGCCGCCCGGGCCCGGGCCGTGCGGCCGGTTGTCACAGGGGTGCGCAAGACTGGGCCCGTGCCATCGCATGCCTGTGCCACCGATCGACGACCGAAGAGACTGCCGAGGACCAGATGACCCCGGACGACACCGCCGCGGACCGGACGACCGGTGACCGGACCACCGCGGACCGGGCCGCGCCGGGCAGTGCCACGCCCCCGCCCGCCACCGGGCGCGGTGTGCCTGCGGGCCGCGCATCCATGCCCCGCTGGCTGCCGAAGGCGATGGTGCTCGCCCTCGCCCTCGTCGCCTGCTTCGAGCTGGGCAGCTGGGCGTTCTACCAGCTCATCGGGTTGCTGACGAACATCCTCATCGCGTTCTTCCTGGCGCTGGCCGTGGAGCCCGCGGTGGGGCGGATGGCGGCGCGCGGCATGCGCCGCGGCCTCGCCACCTTCCTGGTCTTCTTCGCGGTGGCGCTCGCGGCGGCCGGATTCGTCTTCCTGCTCGGCTCGATGCTCGCCGGACAGATCGTGGACATGGTCGAGGAGTTCCCCAAGTACCTGGACGTGGTGATCAACTGGACCAACCACACCTTCCACAGCGAGCTGTCCCGGGTGCAGGTCCAGGACAGCGTGCTGCACTCGGACTGGCTGCAGAAGTACGTCCAGAACAGTGCGAGCGGTGTCCTCGACGTGTCGACCACCGTGCTGGGCGGCCTCTTCCGGCTGCTGACGATCTTCCTGTTCGCCTTCTACTTCGCGGCCGACGGCCCACGCCTGCGACGCGCCCTGTGCTCCGTACTGCCGCCGTCGAAGCAGACCGAGGTGCTGCGGGCCTGGGAGATCGCGGTCGACAAGACCGGCGGCTATCTCTACTCGCGCGGTGTGATGGCACTGATCTCCGGCGTGGCGCACTACATCGTGCTCGTCGTGCTGAACGTGCCGTACGCCCCCGCGCTCGCGGTCTGGGTCGGTCTGGTCTCCCAGTTCATCCCGACCATCGGCACCTATCTGGCGGGCGCGCTGCCCATGCTGCTCGCCTTCACGGTGAACCCCTGGTACGCGGTGTGGGTGCTGGTCTTCGTGGTGATCTACCAGCAGTTCGAGAACTACGGGCTGCAGCCGAAGCTCACGGCGAAGGCCGTCGACATCCATCCCGCGGTGGCCTTCGGCTCGGTCATCGCGGGTACCGCGCTGCTGGGTGCGGTGGGCGCGCTGATCGCCATTCCGGCGGTGGCCACCCTCCAGGCGTTCCTGGGCGTTTATGTGAAGCGCTACGACGTCACGGACGATCCGCGCGTCCACGGGAGGCGCGGGATACGTGACGTACGCGGGCTCCGGGACGCGGCCTCGGTGCCCGCGCGGATCAGGGGCTCCCTGTTCCAGGGCCGGGTCCCGAGGCCGGGGAACGGCGGCGACGACACATCAGCCCCTTGAGACGGCCCCCCTTGCGACGGCCTCCTCGGACCGCCCCCTGAGGAGACCGCGAGACCGCGGCGCCGCCCTCATGATTCCGCGGTCATATGGCGCGGAGGACGCCGGTGCCGGCCCTCCGGCTCCGGCGCGAGGGCAATCCGTACGCGGGGAACGCGCCGAGCGACCAGCGACACCGACATGGCGCGGAACACCGTCATCACCAGCACGATCGCCATGACGGCCAGGGTCACCGCCGCCCCGCCCCACGCGATCGCCGGGCGGGGGCCCCACATCTGCGCCGCCCAGCTCGCGAGCAGGGTGCCGAGGAACCAGCCCCCGCGGTAGACCAGCTGGAAGATCGCCATCACCCGGCCCCGGAACTCCGGCAGCGTCTGGAGCTGCGCCAGGCTGAGCAGGCCTGCCCGCAGGATGAGCGAGACCATTCCGACCGGCAGCAGCACCAGGCCGAGGGTCAGCAGGGACGGCATGGCCGCGGTGACGAGTTCCAGGATCCCGAGCAGGATGCTGCCCACCAGCACCGTGCCCAGCACGATCTTGGTGCTCCAGGTCAGCCAGGCCCCGATGAGGGAGCCGACGGAGATGACGGCGAGCAGGATGCCGTATGCCCCGGCCTGCTCCGTGAGTTCGCTGGACGTCAGCAGGAGCAGCAGCGAGGGCAGACTCGTGCCGAAGAGGCCGACCGTGCCGATGACGAGCAGCAGGAGCGTGAGGCCGGGGCTGTGCCGTACGTACCCCCAGGCGCCGCGCACCCGGGGGCGCCCTCCCGTCCGCCGGGGGCGGGCATGGAGTTGCGCCGGGCGGACGAGGAGGAGCGCGGTGAGCATCGTCAGATAGGAGAGCCCGTTCAGCAGGGCCACCCCGCCCAGCCCCACCGCACCCATGAGAGGCCCCGCCAGGGAGGAGCCCACGACCAACGACAGGTTGAGAATGACGTTGTTGAGCGTGACCGCCCGCCTGAGCAGGGCATCGCCCGCGACTTCCGCTACGAAGACCTGCTCCGTCGGCAGACCGATCGCGTTGATGCCGCCGACACAGAGCGCGCTGACCACGAGATGCCACACCGCGAGCGAGCCGCTGCGCGCCAACAGGCCCAGCAGCAGAGCCAGTACGGCGAGCAGGGAGTGGGTGCACAGCAGCACCCGGCGCGGTGGGAAGCGGTCGGCGGCCAGCCCGCCCACCTGGCTGAACAGCAGCATCGTGAAGATCGGTGCGGCGGTGACGATTCCCAGCACGACCGCGTTGTGGCTGAGCTGGTAGGTGAACCAGCCCAGGGCCACGAGCTGTGTGTTGGTGCCGACCTGAGAGACGACCAGCCCGGTGTAGTAGAGCCGTGCGTTGCGGGACGCGAGAAGTCCCGGCGCGCGTACGCCCGATGTCGCGCCGGCCGCCCCGCCGGCCGCACTGTCCTGTGCGGTGTCGGCCGGCCCGTCCCGGGGTGCGCCGGTCACCCCGCCCGGTGTCGTGTCGGGCGCCCCGTGCGGCGCCGCGTCGCCGGTGCTGTGCGCCGTCCCACCCGTTGCTCCGCCCGTTGCCCCGTCCGTCATCCGGCGAGCTGCGCGTACAGATCGGAGACGCTCTCCATGAACGCGTCGGCCGACAGCCGTTCCTCCGCCAGGGCCCGGACGGCCCGGCGGTCGGAGTGCAGTGCCTCGCGGATGTCCGTCATGACCAGGGCCGGATCGCGGTCGCTGTCGGCGCCGGTGAGGTTGTACCGCAGCAGGGAGCCGATGTTGTCCGCCGTGACGGGCCCGGCGTAGTGGTGGCCCGCGCAGAGAGTCGGGATCCCCGTCGCCATGGCCTCCATCGCACCGCGCCCGAGCGAGATGACCACGTCCATCTCCGCGAGGAGGTTGGGTATCGACTGGCACGGCACATGGTTGATGAGAACGATGTCGCTGCCGAAGCGGTCGCTGGTGTCCCAGAACCCCGGGCCGTCGCCCGCCACGTACACGAGGAGTTCCTCGCGGTCGATGTTCTCGATGATCCGGCCGAGGAGCGCCTCGCGCCCGGAGTCCATCCGGCAGTAGACCAGGACCCGTGGCCGCCGCCCGCCGCTCCTGGTGAGGACCGCGGGGAAGCGTTCCAGGTCGACGCCCTGGTGGACGAGGACCGCACGGTCCGGAGGGAGGTACTTCTGCTGCAGCGACAGCGCGTTCTCGGTCATGCACAGGAAGCGCGCGCAGCGCGAGACGAGGTAGTCGGACGAGCGCCGGCCCGCGTGGTGGACGATCCTGAACGCCGGTATGTGCGCGTCGAAGTGCATCAGCATCTCATCGGGCACCTCGTCGACCAGGATCAGATCGGTCTTGCCCGAAGGGTCGATCTCCTCCGTCACGGTGACGGCGTCCATACCGTTGAACGTCGAGGTCAGGGCGAAGCTGGCAGGCGTGTCGACGATGAGCCGCACGCTGTGGCCCGCCCGGCTCATGGTCCTGATCAGGTCGAGGACGAAGCTTTGCTGGCCGTAGGTGTGGAAGCGCCCGCGCTGGCTGTACTTTCCGTCGTAGATCGCGTTGCTGCCGGTGGCGAGCAGATAGGTGATGTGCACGCTTCCTCATCGGGTCGCTGAGTGGGGGTGTTGACAGGGGCCCTGCGCCGGACACGCCCCAGGGGCGGCGGCTCCGCACGGAACCGCCGCCTGTTCAAGGTTCAAGGGAGAGTGGCGAAGGGGCTTCTGCCGGTGGATCGGGCGCCCGGCCGCGCGGTCGGCGGCGCGTGGACGCAGTGCGCGGTCAGGCGCCCTTCGGGTACTGCTCGAAGCCGAAGCGCCGGTCGAACTCGGCCTGGCGGTCCTTGTCGAAGAAGCGCACCATCTTGACCATCGGTCCCCAGCGCTCGTCCAGGCTCATGCCCTCGATGCTGAATCCGTGCTTGAGCTGGAAGATCATCGCGGTGCGGTTGCCCGGGTGGTGCTCGGAGGTCACCCGCTCGTAGCCGAGCGCCCGCAGATACTCCAGCAGCTTGACGTAGCAGAGAGCGGCGACGCGCTGCGCGCGGTATTCCGGCAGCATTCCGCTCGTGCCCAGATAGAACGTGTCGGGGTCCGCCATGCGGCCCTTCAGCCACCCCATCACCTTGCCGTCGCCGTCCTCCATGAGGATCCGCTCCTGGTGGAGCGCCCGGTATTCCGCGGCCAGCTCCTCGGACTTGGGGCGGTACGGGTAGGCGTCCCGGTCCGGGAAGACATCCGCGTAGATCGCTCCGACCGCTTCCCGGAATGTCGCCTCGTCGACGCAGCGGCCGACTCCGCTGCTCGCGCCGGGGAGCCGTACGGGAAAGAAGCGGCTGCGTACGGCGTCGATGGTTTCGGCAGTTCCGGTGGTTCCGGAGGTGCTGGTGGTCTCGGTGGAGGCCAGGGTGTCGGCAGAAGGCATGAGGTTCACCTGAGTCTGATCTGTGGCATGGACGGGCGGTGCTGCGGTCGCGACGGGCAGCGCAGGACCGCGTGGCGCGGGCCCGTACGGTCGGAAGGGCGGCGCTGAGGCGCCTCCGGCACCTGGGGAGGGCGCCGGGTCGGTGGCGTGGGAGTGCCGGAGCGGAAGTGTGTGGGGGGAGTGGGGGCGGGGGAGACCCGGCTGCCCGAGCGCTGGAGGACCGGCACGCAAGCTGGGGATGCCGGAAGACGGACACGCCGGTCGGGAAACCGGGGTTACCGGGTTCTCTCCCAGAAGGACGGCGGCCCGGTGGCAATGGTTCCATGATCGGCAGGGTTCAACCGGCCGATCGGTCAACCGGTCGTTCCGTCAACTGGTCGGCGTGCGGCGGCCCATGGGCCGGTGCTCGCCACCGGTCGCGTTCCATTCCGGCGCTTCCTCCCCGCCCCGTCTCCTCCCGTTGCAGAGCAAGCAGGGCAGAGCGGTCAGGGATCTTCGCGGCGCATACCTTCGGCGTGCAACAAGTCCACGTCGGTTTTTTCGCATCACAAGATCCGATGCCGACCGGGACGGAAAAGTTCACCGCTCGGGGCCTGCGGTCTCGTTCCGTCCGGTCCGCCGGCCTCGACCGGCCCGGCCGCCGACCGGTCCGGCACCCGCGTGGCGCGCTTGACAGCAAAATCGAACAGCCGTTCTTATGGGGGTCTGGCCCGGTACTCGGACGAGTTCTCGACTGCGTTGCCCACTGCGTTGTCCACCGAGTTGTCCACAGGCGGGACGGGCTTCGGAGCCCATTGTCAGTGGCAGGGGTTAGCGTCATTGACGTGAAGCGATCGACTCAAGCAAATCGGGTGGAACCCATGGCAGCAGGCAACGACCGCGAGAAGGCGCTGGACGCCGCTCTCGCCCAGATTGAACGGCAATTCGGCAAGGGCGCGGTGATGCGTCTGGGCGAGCGGCCCAACGAGCCCATCGAGGTCATCCCCACCGGGTCGACCGCTCTCGATGTCGCGCTCGGCGTCGGCGGTCTGCCGCGCGGCCGGGTGGTCGAGGTGTACGGTCCTGAGTCCTCCGGCAAGACGACGCTGACGCTGCACGCGGTGGCGAATGCCCAGCGGCTCGGCGGCCAGGTGGCCTTCATCGACGCGGAGCACGCTCTCGACCCCGAGTACGCGAGGAAGCTCGGCGTCGACATCGACAACCTCATCCTGTCCCAGCCGGACAACGGCGAGCAGGCCCTGGAAATCGTCGACATGCTGATCCGTTCCGGCGCACTCGACCTGGTCGTCGTCGACTCCGTCGCGGCTCTGGTGCCGCGTGCGGAGATCGAGGGCGAGATGGGCGATTCGCACGTGGGTCTGCAGGCCCGGCTGATGAGCCAGGCGCTCCGCAAGATCACCGGTGCGATGAACCAGTCGAAGACCACCGCGATCTTCATCAACCAGCTCCGCGAGAAGATCGGCGTCATGTTCGGCTCTCCCGAGACCACCACCGGTGGCCGGGCGCTGAAGTTCTACGCCTCGGTACGCCTCGACATCCGCCGGATCGAGACGCTGAAGGACGGCACGGAAGCGGTCGGCAACCGCACCCGGGTCAAGGTCGTCAAGAACAAGGTCTCGCCGCCCTTCAAGCAGGCCGAGTTCGACATCCTCTACGGCCAGGGCATCAGCCGCGAGGGCGGCCTGATCGACATGGGCGTGGAGAACGGCTTCGTGCGCAAGGCGGGCGCCTGGTACACGTACGAGGGTGACCAGCTCGGGCAGGGCAAGGAGAACGCCCGGAACTTCCTGAAGGACAACCCCGATCTCGCCAACGAGATCGAGAAGAAGATCCTGGAGAAGCTGGGTATCGGCGTCAGGCGGGAGGCCGAGCTCGGAGACGAGGCGGGCGCTGCAGGCACCCCCGCGGCCGATGAGGCGGCGAAGACGGTTCCCGCTCCGGCGGCCGGCGGCAAGGCCAAGACGGCCAAGACCGCCGTGGCCAAGAGCTGATCCGTGGTCCGGAGAACCGAGTGGCCGGATGCCACGGACTCCGGTGGCGAGGGTGAGAGCGAGGACGGACAGGGGGCTGGAGCAGCGGGACCGCGACGGCAGCGGTCCCGGCAAGAGTGGTCGCAGCAGAAGCGGTCCCAGGACCAGGGCCCGCAGAAGCCCCAGGATCCGGCGGAGCAGGCACGGGCCATCTGCCTGCGCCTGCTCACCGGGACCGCACGCACCCGTAAGCAACTGGCCGAAGCCCTGGAGAAGCGGGACATCCCCGACGAGGTGTCCGAGGAGGTGCTGTCCCGCTTCGAAGAGGTGGGGCTCATCAACGACGCGGCTTTCGCGGATGCCTGGGTGGAGTCCCGCCACCATGGGCGGGGGCTCGCCAAGCGGGCGCTCGCCCGGGAGCTCCGTACGAAGGGGGTGGGCTCCGAGCTCATCGAAGAGGCTGTCGGGCAGCTGGACTCCGAGCGGGAGGAGGAGACCGCCCGGGAGCTGGTCACCCGCAGGCTTCGCACGACACGGGGGCTGGACCGCGACAAACGGCTGCGGCGCCTCGCGGGCATGCTCGCCCGCAAGGGATACCCGGAGGGCATGGCCCTGCGGGTGGTGCGGCGGGCGTTGGAGGAGGAGGGCGAGGACCTGGCCGACCTGGAGCGCGGGGGGCTCCAGGACGACGGGTAGTGGGGTGGGGGCGGCTCACTGGGCTACGGGGCGCTGGGCTACGGGGGTGTCCAGGCATGCCGGGTGTCCGGACACCTCCCGAGGTGCAAGGACACCCGCCCCGGCCGGCCGCCCGGACTTTCAGCCTTCAGCGGCTGTCCGGGCACTCCCGCCGTTCCTGGCCCTGCAAGGTCGGGGACCGGCTTGTTCAGGGCCTGGCACGGCCAGGGCCCGGCCTGTTCGGGGGAGTCCACCGGTTCGGGGCTCAGCAGTTCACGATGGATCAGTCCGGAGTTCAGGGCTCACCGATCCGGGGCTCCCAGTTCATGGCCCGTCGACCGGGAGGCCCGCCGCGCGCCAGGCCTGGAAGCCGCCTATGAGGTCGGTCGCCCGGTAGAGGCCCAGCTGTTGCAGGGAGGCTGCGGCGAGGGACGACGCGTACCCCTCGTTGCAGATCACCACGGTCCGCAGACCGTGGCCGGTGGCCTCCGGTGCGCGGTGGCTGCCCTGCGGGTCGAGCCGCCACTCCAGCTCGTTGCGCTCGACCACCAGAGCCCCGGGGATCAGTCCGTCGCGCTCTCGCAGCTCCGCGTACCGGATGTCCACCAGCAGCGCCCCTCGCGCGGCGGCGTCGAAAGCCTCCCGGGGCCCGATCCGGTCGAGCTGCGACCGGACCCGCTCCAGCAGCTCGTCCACCGAGACCGGGCCCGGTGCGGGAAGCGGGTCCGGTGCAGGAAGCAGGCCGGGTACGGGGAGCGGCTCCCCCGCCGGTACCGGCCCGGGCGGGGGCGACGGCTCGGAGGGCTCGCTCACTCCCACTCCCCGGGGTGCTCGACCTGCTCCAGGCGGAGGAGCGGGCCGCTGCGGCTGTAGCGGCGCATCAGCGGCAGCGGCGGATAGTAGGCGTGCACGGAGACCGCGTGCTCGGCGGCGGACTCGTTGAGCACCTGGTGGACATGGTGGGCGCCGAAGGCCCGTCCGTCACCGGATGACAGCTGCCGGGTGCGGTCCACCCCGTCGGCCAGTTCGAGGGTCTTCCACCCTTCGGTGGGCAGCCGAGCGGCAAGGGAGTCCTCCGTGAGCACGCCGGCCGCCGTGGCGAACGCGCCCCGGGAGCCCCCGTGGTCGTGCCAGCCGGTGCCGGTGCCCGGCGGCCAGCCGATCAGCCATGCCTCGCTCCCGCCGGGACCGTCCAGCCGGATCCAGGTACGGCCCCCGGGATCGAGGGGGAGCGAGCGGATGAGTTCGGAGTCGGCCGCGGTGCGGGTGACGAAGTCGAGGAGGCGGCTCGCGGTGGGCGCGGTGGAGCGTGCGGGCGCGGGGGCAGGCAGGGGTGCGGAGAGAGACATGGTGACCGTCCGGAGTGGTTCGCGGAGACGTGCGGCGCGGCAGCCCGGAAAAGAACAGCACGGTGCGGCGCAGGCACGCGGGGGAGAGGCGAATCAGCGGGATGGGCGACACGTGCAGCCCGCATAGCGGACGAGGTCCATATGGACCCTCCGCCACAGGCGCACATCGGTGTCGGTCACGCTCCGCAGTACACCATGTGCGCCCACGACGGTCAATTGACGTCCGCGGTGCTCTCCTCCCGGACCGTCGTCGGCGCCCCGCCCCGGACCGCGTCGGCCGCTTCGTACAGTTCGGCGGGGCGCACTCCGCTGAACGCGGTGACCAGATGTCCGTCCGGGCGCACCAGCAGCACGGTGTGCGCCGAAGCGCCCGGATAGGCCTCGGCGACCAGGAGTTCGCCCCTGACCGGCAGTGCGCTCACCGCGGCGGCCAGCCTCGGCATCACTCCCGCCTTCATCCAGTGCCGCCGGTCCCACACCCCGGTGCCCGGTGCGACCAGCACCACAAGGAGCTGCCCGCGCCCGAGCCGTTCGCGCAGTCGTACGGCCGTACCGTCCGGCGCCGTGACCCGTACGTCGGCGACCGGGGCGCCCGCGGCCGTACCCACCGCGGTCTGCGAGGGCGTGCGCGGCGGTGCCAGCGGTGAGTGGGCGTACCCGGGGGGCGCGCCGAGTGCGCCGCTGCCCAGATGGCCGTCCGCGAGCAGCGCGTCGTGCCCGCGCGCCCGGCCGGGGAGGTAGGCCCGCAGTCCACCGCGGCCGCGCAGTATCGGAAGGGACTGGTCAGCGGCGCGCAGCCGGGCCGCGACCGCCGTACGGCGCTCCGCCTGGTAGCTGTCGAGCAGCAGCTCGGACGCCCCGTGGTGCCAGGTCTGGGCCAGTTTCCAGGCGAGGTTGCCGGCGTCCAGCAGCCCCTCGTCCAGTTCCTGGGTGCCGAGCGCGCCCAGCAGATGCGCGGCGTCCCCGGCGAGGAAGGCCCGGCCCACCCGCCAGCGCCTGGCCAGCCGGTGGTGCAGGGTGTAGACGCCGGTGTCGATCAGTTCGTACGGGGGTGTCTCACCGCCGCACCAGCCGGCCAGCGCCGCCCGGACCCGCGCCACCAGCGCCTCGGGGGTGACCAGTTCGGCGCGCGGCGGAAGCAGCCAGTCGATCCGCCAGACGTCGTCCGGCAGCGGACGGGCCGTCACCTCTTCGCCGCCGGTGCGCCAGGGCGGCAGCCGGTGCAGCAACGCCTCGCCCGGCCAGGGCAGTTCGGTGCGGAGCGCGGCCACCGCGTGGCGCTCCACCGCCGTACGGCCGGGGAAGCGGATACCGAGCAGTTTGCGGACGGTGGACCGGGCCCCGTCGCAGCCGACCAGATGGCTGCCGCGCCACCAGGTCCCCTGGGGTCCCGCCGTGTGCACGGTCACGCCGGTGTGGTCCTGTTCCACGGTGTCCACCCGGCTGCCGGTGACCAGTTTCACCTGCTCGCGCTTGGCGATCGCCGCCCGCAGCCCGCGGGTCAGCGCGTGCTGGGGCAGATGGAGCGGCGAGGGTCCGCCAGGTCCGGACCCGCCGGTCGCACCCAGCCCGCCGGTCGTATCGGCCCCGTCCGGTCCACCGGAGCCACTGACCCCACTGACGGTGAGTGACTGCCCGCTGGTCCCCAGCGGTCTGGCGGAGCCCCGGCCGGGCTCGTCGAAGACGACCCGCTGCATCTGCTGGCTCCGCCTGAGGGACCGCCAGGCCACCCAGCGCGCGGTCTCACCCGGCGCCGTCGCACAGCCGAGCCCGCCCAGGAAGTCAGCGGATTCCGGGCGCAGTACGACCGTGCGGGCGGGCCGCGGTCCGTCCTCGCCTGTCCCTTCCTCGAGCACGACGGACGGGACGTCCTGGGCGGCGAGCGCCAGAGCCAGCGCGAGCCCGACCGGGCCCGCGCCGACGATGATCACCGGGTCCACGGTGCGGCTCCTCGAACCCGTGCGGAGAAGTGGCTGATGGCAGGTAGAGCCCGGTGCGCGATCACAGAACGTATGCAACCCACTGCGGGTGCTTGCGTCAAGTGACGGCGGTATGCGGCGGGGTGGGCTCACCCCTGGCCCGGACTCACCTCACCCGCGCGGCGCTCACTTCCCGGATACGGTGCCGTCCGTGGTCGGTACGGCCGTTCCCGGAGCCTGGTCGGCGCCGGGCGCGACCGCCCCGACCGGGTCCAGCGCTCCCGGGGCCCCGGTGGGCCCGGCCGTGGCCACGGCGATCCCGGTCTTCGCCCGCCGCCCGCGCTTCTCGATCCAGGTGGCGAGCGCCGAGAGGAGCAGGCACATCGCCAGATAGATCGAGCCGATGACGACGATCGTCGAGACGTACGGGTACTGGCCGTTGACCGGGGTGTTGCTGGCGATCAGCCGTGCGGTCGCCAGCAGCTCCGGATAGAGAATGATGTAGCCGAGCGAGGTGTCCTTCAGCGTGACGACCAGCTGGCTGATGATCGTCGGCAGCATGGCACGGACGGCCTGCGGCATCAGCACGGTCGCCACGACCTGCGACTTGCGCATGCCCAGGGCGTACGCGGCCTCCCGCTGTCCCTTCGGGACGGAGTTGATACCGGCCCTGAGCACCTCGGCCTGCACACAGCCGTTGTAGATCGCCAGGCCCAGTGCCAGCGCCCACATCGAGTAGTCGGTGAGGAACCCGACCCAGATCGCGTAGATGGTGATCAGCAGCGGGATGGAACGGAACAGTTCGATGAAGGCGGTCGCCAGCCACCGCACCGGGCGGTGGTCGGAGAGCCGGCCCACGACCAGCACCACACCCAGGACCAGCGAACCCGCCGCGCCGATGGCGAACGCCTTCAGCGTGGCGACGACGGCGTCGGCGATGTTCGTGCGGATACCGCTGTAGTTGAAGATGTCCCACATGCCACCGTCGAGGTCCCCCTTGCTGGAGAGACGGACGACGGCGACGACGATCAGCGCGACGATGGCCGCACTGCCGAGGACCGAGTAGATCCGGTTGCGTACGACGGCCTTGGGGCCGGGTGCGTCGTAGAGCACGCTGGCACTCATCGGGCGACCTCCATACGGCTCTCGACGAGGCGGAAGATGCCGCTGATCGCGAAGGTGATGACCAGGTAGCCGATGGCGACCCAGATGAAGATGGGAACGATGCCGTAGCCGAGGTCGCTCATCGCCTTCTGCCAGCCGAAGAGTTCGGTGACGCTGAAGGCGCCCGCGATGGCCGAGTTCTTGGTCAGCGCGATGATGAGGCTGCTCAGCGGGGCGATGACGGTCCGGGTGGCCTGCGGCAGGACGATCATCCGCAGGGTCTGGGAGAAGCTCAGACCGAGCGAGCGGGCCGCCTCGGCCTGGCCCAGCGGAACCGTGCCGATACCGGATCTGATCGCTTCACAGACGAACGACGAGGTGTAGAAGCCGAGCGCCAGCGACGCCAGCAGGAAGGGGCTCATCCCCGGGAAGAAGATCTCGGGGACCACGAAGGTGGCGACGAGGAAGAGCAGGGTCAGCGGGGTGTTCCGCAGAATGGTGACCCAGGCCGTCCCGAAGAACCGCAGCGGCGGCACGGGCGAGACCCGGAAGCCGGCGATGACGATGCCGAGGACACAGGCGATCACCGCGCTGATGACGGTGATCTCCAGGGTTCCTATGAAACCGTCGCGGAACGCCGAAAAGTGGTCGAAAAGTACGTTCATGAGGTCTCCGCGTCGGCGGGCAGCAGCTGGAAGACAGGGGGCGCGGCGCCCCGTACCCGGGTACGGGGCGCTTCAGCGCTTACGGACAGGCGGCGACGGGCCGGCCGTTGGGGCAGCCGGTCCGCTGTGCCGGGTGGATCAGTAGCGCTCGACGGCCGGCGGTGCGACGTACGAGGAGCCGGAGAGGCCGAGGGTGGCGTCGTAGATCTTCTTGTACGTGCCGTCCTTGACGTGCTTCTCCAGGGCCGAGTCCATGAAGTCGCGCAGTGCCTTGTCGCTCTTGCCCATGCCGACGCCATAGGGCTCCTCGGTGAACGGCTTGCCGACCACCTTGAGCTTCTTCGGGTTCTGGGCCGCGTACCCCTTGAGGATCGCGTCGTCGGTGGTGACCGCGTCGACCTGCTTGGTCAGCAGCTCCTGGACGCAGTCGGAGTACTTGGCGAGCTCGGTGGTCTTCGCGCCGTACTTCGGCTTCTCGATCTCCGCGAGCGGGGTGGAGCCCTTGATCGAGCAGACCTTCTTGCCCTTCAGGGTCTCCGGACCCGTGATGGCCTTCTCGTCCTTGCGGACGAGGAGCGCGGCACCCGCCTTGTAGTAGGGCCCGGCGAATCCGACGAGCTTCTTGCGCTCGTCGTTGATCGTGTACGTACCGACGAAGTAGTCGACCTGGCCCTTGGAGATGGCGGTCTCACGGATACCGGAGTCCACCGTCTTCCACTCGATCTGGTCCTTCGAGAAGCCCAGGTCGGCAGCGATCATCCGGGCGATCTCGACATCGAAGCCGGAGCGCTCCTTGGTCGACTGGTCCTCGAAGCCGAGGTAGGGCTGGTCGGCCTTCGCGCCGATCACCAGCTTCCCGCGCTTCTTGGCCCGCTTGAAGGCGGGGGAGTCGAGGGAGACGTTCTTGGCGACGGTGTACGCGGGGAGCTTGGGAGCGTCGGCGCCACCGGGCTTCGCCGCACCGTTGTCGCCGGCCGAGCCGGACTTGCCACCGCAGGCGGTGCCGGTGAGAGCGAGCACGGCGATCGTCGCGAAGGCGGCGGACTTACGGAACTTCATGCTGAACATCCTCTATTTCGGCGCACGTCGGACGTCTGTCTCATCAGTGGTGAAGGATCTTCGACAGGAAGTCCTTGGCGCGGTCACTGCGGGGGTTGCTGAAGAACTGCTCCGGGGCGGCCTCTTCGACGATCTTCCCGTCGGCCATGAAGACGACCCGGTTGGCCGCGGAACGCGCGAAACCCATCTCGTGGGTGACGACGATCATCGTCATGCCGTCACGGGCCAGCTGCTGCATGACCTCAAGGACTTCGTTGATCATCTCGGGGTCGAGCGCGGAGGTCGGCTCGTCGAAGAGCATGACCTTGGGGTCCATCGCCAGCGCCCGCGCGATCGCGACGCGCTGCTGCTGACCGCCGGAGAGCTGCGCGGGGAACTTGTCGGCCTGGGCACCGACACCCACCCGGTCGAGCAGCGCACGCGCCTTGTCCTCGGCGGTCTTCTTCTCGGTCTTGCGCACCTTGAGCTGGCCGAGCATCACGTTCTGCAGAACGGTCTTGTGCGCGAAGAGGTTGAACGACTGGAAGACCATGCCGACATCGGCGCGCAGCCTGGCCAGCTCCCGGCCCTCGGCGGGCAGGGGCTTTCCGTCGATCGTTATCGCGCCGGTGTCGACCGTCTCCAGGCGGTTGATGGTGCGGCACAGCGTGGACTTGCCGGACCCCGAGGGCCCGATGACGACCACGACCTCGCCGCGGGCGATGGTCAGGTCGATGTCCTGGAGCACATGCAGCGCGCCGAAGTGCTTATTGACGCTGCTCAGTACGACCAGGTCGTCCGAGACCGGCAATGAGTCCTCGGCGGATTCGGCGGACTTGGTCACTGGCACTCCGCTCATCGGCTGTTCGCTCCGTCCTCCTCAACCGCAAGTGCGGTCGTGGTTGAGGAGGACAGTAATGAGACGCCCCTACCAGCGTCATCACATCTGAGCGGAAATTGAGCATCACGATCCGGTTGCAGGCGGGCACGGCCCGGACACTCCTGGTGAAGCAGACCGCGGGCGGAGTACCGGGTGCGTAACGGATCACCCGCGGGATCCGGAACCCCTTGACTGGTGCGGCAGCCATCAGCGTGGATGCCTCAGTACGGCTGGAATCCGACCCGGCGGGGAACCGGCGAGGACGGCCGGGCGTATCGAGGACGAGACCCCCGGCCGAGGAGGCCCGGGGCCGGCGGGCCCCGCGGCCGGCGAGACGTACGGATGACAGAAGCGCGCACCACAGAAGGGGCCCATGAGACTGCTGCTCGTCGAGGACGACAACCACGTGGCCGCCGCCCTGTCCGCCGTACTGGCCAGGCACGGATTCCGGGTCGTGCACGCCCGCAACGGCGAGGAGGCACTCCGTTGCCTGCTGCCCGACGAGCAGGAGCCCTTCGGGGTCATACTGCTCGACCTCGGCCTGCCCGACCTGGACGGCTACGAGGTCTGCGGCAAGATCCGCAAACGCACCGCAACGCCGGTGATCATGGTGACGGCACGGGCCGATGTGCGGTCCCGTATCCACGGACTGAACCTCGGCGCCGACGACTACGTCGTCAAGCCCTATGACACGGGTGAGCTGCTCGCCCGGATCCACGCCGTCAGCCGCCGCAAGAGCGCGGGCGAGGACACCGGACCGGTCCCCGCGGCGGCGCTGCGTATGGGCCCCGTCGAGATCCAGCTTCCCACCCGGCGCGTCAGCGTGGAAGGCAGCGAAATCCAGCTGACCCGCAAGGAGTTCGACCTGCTGGCGCTGCTCGCCCAGCGCCCCGGGGTCGTCTTCCGCCGGGAGCAGATCATCAGCGAGGTCTGGCAGACCAGCTGGGAGGGGACCGGCCGCACCCTTGAGGTGCATGTCGCCTCGCTCCGCTCCAAGCTGCATCTGCCCGCCCTGATCGAGACCGTGCGCGGCGTCGGCTACCGCCTCGTCGTCCCGGCCTGAGGCGCGTCCCCTCCCGTGCGCGCCCGACTGCTTCCGCTGCTCATCGTCCTCATGGCCGGCGTGCTGCTCGCGCTCGGCTTCCCGCTCGCGCTGAGCGTGGCATCCGCCGCGCAGCAGAACGTGGTGGTCGACCGGATCGACGACACCGCGCGGATGGCCGAGGAGGCGCAGTTCGTCACGGAGATACCGGCGAGCGAACAGGAGCGGCACGACACCCTCCAGGAGGAACTCGCCCGCTACGAGACGGTGTACGGCATCCGGGCCGGCGTCTTCTACCGGGACCGCGTCGCCATGGCCGCGGCCCCGCAGTCCTGGACGGTGCCGGTCAGCGGCGAGGGCCGGATCGCCTTCGATGACGCGCTCGCGGGGCGGCGCAGCCGGGACCCCGGCCAGATCTGGCCCTGGCAGCACGGGCGGCTGATCGTCGCGTCGCCGGTCGTCAGGAACGGCGATGTGATCGCGGTGGTGGTCACCGACTCGCCCACCGACCAGATGCGTTCCCGTACCCTGCGCGGCTGGCTGCTGACCGCCGCGGGTGAGGCGGGGGCGATGCTGCTCGCGGTGGGCGCGGCCTTCCGGCTCGCCGGCTGGGTGCTGCTTCCGGTGCGGACCCTGGACGCCGCCACCCACGGCATCGCGACCGGGCTGATGAAGTCGCGGGTCGCGTCCGGCAGCGGGCCTCCCGAACTGCGGCGTCTGGCACGGTCGTTCAACGAGATGGCCGACAACGTGGAGGACGTGCTGGAGCAGCAGCGCGCCTTCGTGGCCGACGCCTCCCACCAGTTGCGCAATCCGCTCGCCGCCCTGCTGCTGCGGATCGAGCTGCTCGCCTTCGAACTCCCCGAGGGCAACGAGGAGATCGCCTCCGTGCGGACCGAGGGCAAGCGCCTGGGCCAGGTCCTCGACGATCTGCTCGACCTCGCGCTGGCCGAGCACACCGCGGCGGAGCTGCGGGTCACCGACATCGCCGAGCTGGCGGCCGAGCGGATCTCGGCCTGGCGGCCGGTCGCGGAGGGCAAGGGCGTCCGGCTCGTCGCGGGCGGCGCCGCGGCGGTCACCGCCTGGGCCGACCCCGTCGCGCTCTCCAGCGCCCTGGACGCCGTGATCGACAACGCCCTGAAGTTCACCCCCGAAGGGGAGGAGGTCCGGGTCGAGACCTCCTCGCACGGCCCCTCGTCCCGGATCACGGTCGCCGACGGCGGACCGGGCCTCAGCCAGGAGGAACTCGCCCGCATCGGCGACCGCTTCTGGCGCAGCGGCCGCCATCAGAACATCAAGGGCTCGGGCCTGGGCCTCTCCATCTCGCGCGCCCTGCTGACAGCGGGCCGCGGCACGATCGCGTACGAGCAGAACGAACCGCACGGGCTCCGGGTGACCGTGACGGTGCCCCGCACCCCGCCCGAACCGTAGACCCGGCGGCCCGGGGCCGGTCTGCGGCCGGTCAGTGTGCGGCGCCGTACGGGGTCAGGGCTTGACCGACCGGTAGTAGCGACGGGCGCCCTCGTCCAGCTTCAGCGGGTCCGTGTAGATCGCGGTCCGTACGTCGACCAGCTGCGCCGCGTGCACCTGCCGTCCGATACGGTCCCGGCTGCGGATCACGCTGCGGGTGAAGCCCTCGGTCAGCTTCGGGTCCTCACGGTCGGTGGTGACCAGGACGTTCGCAACCGCGATCGTGGGCACCGCGGCACCGTTGCGGGCCTGACGGTAGGCGTCGGCCGGCATGACGGCCGAGCGGTAGTAGCGGGTGGTGCCGCCCGCCGCGTGCAGCCGGGTCACCAGGTCGTCGAGAGGTATCAGCCGGATCGGATGGTGCGCCGCCAGATCCCGTACCGCGTCGGTCGGCAGGCCGCCGGACCAGAAGAACGCGTCGATGCTGCCCGCCTTGAGCAGGGCGGGGCTGGTGTCGATCCCCGCGGGCACGGCGGTGATGTCCTTGGCCGGATCGATCCCGGCGGCCCGCAGCACCCGGTCGGCTATCAGCCGCACACCGGATCCCGGCTGGCCCACGGCGACCCGCTTGTGCCGCAGGTCGGCGGCGCGCCTGATGGTGGATCCGTCCTCGACGGCGAGCTGCACATAGTCGTCGTACAGCCGCGCGCAGCCGCGCAGCCGGTCCGCGCCCGGCTTGCCGTCCTCGCGGTACTTCGCGATCGCGTCGGCGGTCGCGATGGTGAAGTCGGCCTGGCCGGTCGCCACCCTGGCGAGGTTCTGCTGGGAGCCCTCGCTCGGCTGGAGGTGAATGTCCACACCGGGCAGGTCATGGGCCAGTGTGGGTTTCAGCAGCTTCCCGTAGAGCTGGTAGACGCCGGTCCGCACCCCCGTACTGAAGGTGACCGTCCCGTGCGGCGAGGGCGAGCCGAAGGGCAGCAGCCACCACATCAGCAGTCCCGAGACCACCAGGACGGCCGCCGTCCCCTGGAGGGCGCGGCGGCGGCTGATACGGGACAGGGCGTTGGGCATGCGCGCGATCCTGCCAGTTCACGCCCCTGGCGAACAGGGGAGCGGGGCCGCGCCCCGCGACCGCTCTGCGTCCGGAATTATTCAGTCCGGTTCATGGCTGTCACTATTGATCCTTGATCACCCGCATTGATCCCTGATCACCAGCAGGCAGCCGGTTGCCGCTGGACCCGCCCCGGAGGACCGCAGTGACGTCGAGCCGAACCGTCGGACAGATGATGTCGACCAATGTCGTACGGGTGCAGCGGGGGACGTTCCTCAAGGAGATCGCCCGGCTGCTCACCGAACACCGTATTTCGGCCGTTCCCGTCGTGGACGAGGACGACCGTCCGGTGGGCGTGGTCTCCGAGGCGGATCTGCTCCGCAAGCAGCTGGGCCTGACCGCACTGCTGCCCGCCGTCCGGCAGGCGGCCGACCACCGCTCCAAGACCGAGGCGACCACGGCGGAAGGCCTGATGACCAGCCCGGCGGTGGTCGCGCACCCGGACTGGACGATCGTCGAGGCGGGCTGGCTGATGCAGGCCCGGAGCGTCAAACGGCTGCCGGTCGTCGACGACACCGGCAGGCTGGCCGGGGTGATCAGCCGCAGCGATCTCCTCCAGGTCTTCCTCCGCCGCGACCGCGCCATCCAGGAGGAGGTGCTCGAAGGCGTCCTGACGCGGACCCTGGGCCTCTCACCCTCCGCGATCACGGTGGACGTCAGCGACGGCCATGTCATGCTCAGCGGCCTGGTCGAGCGGCGGAGCGTGATCCCGGCCGCGGTGCGGCTGTGCCGCGGGGTGGACGGGGTGGTCGATGTCGCGGAACGCCTGCAGTACGACGTGGACGACAGCGCGGGCGGGCGCTGAGGTCTCCCGGCGGACCGGGCACGCGGCCGGGGGCGGGAGCTCCGCCCCGTACCGCCTACCCTGGTGACATGACCGCGCAGGACGCCCTGAACCGAAGTTACGAGATCCGCACCTACGGCTGCCAGATGAACGTCCACGACAGCGAACGGCTGTCGGGGCTTCTGGAGGACGCCGGATACGTCCGCGCGCCGGAGGGCGCCGACGGGGACGCCGATGTCGTCGTCTTCAACACCTGCGCGGTGCGCGAGAACGCCGACAACAAGCTGTACGGCAACCTCGGCAGGCTCGCCCCCATGAAGACCACGCGCCCCGGTATGCAGATCGCCGTCGGCGGCTGCCTGGCCCAGAAGGACCGGGACACCATCGTCCGCCGCGCCCCGTGGGTGGACGTCGTCTTCGGCACGCACAACATCGGCAAGCTGCCCGTACTCCTGGAACGCTCCCGTATCGAGGGCGAGGCCCAGGTCGAGATCGCCGAGTCGCTGGAGGCGTTCCCCTCGACGCTGCCGACCCGGCGCGAGAGCGCGTACGCCGCATGGGTCTCGATCTCCGTCGGCTGCAACAACACCTGCACCTTCTGCATCGTCCCCGCACTGCGCGGCAAGGAGAAGGACCGCAGGCCCGGCGACATCCTCGCCGAGATCGAGGCGCTGGTGGACGAGGGCGTATCGGAGATCACGCTGCTCGGCCAGAACGTCAACGCCTACGGCTCGGACATCGGCGACCGTGAGGCGTTCTCCAAGCTGCTGAGGGCCTGCGGGAAGATCGACGGGCTGGAGCGGGTCCGCTTCACCTCGCCGCATCCCCGGGACTTCACGGACGACGTGATCGCGGCGATGGCCGAGACGCCGAACGTCATGCCGCAGCTGCACATGCCGATGCAGTCGGGTTCGGACACCGTCCTCAAGGCGATGCGCCGTTCCTACCGGCAGGAGCGTTTCCTCGGAATCATCGGCAAGGTGCGGGCCGCGATCCCGCACGCCGCGATCTCCACCGACATCATCGTGGGCTTCCCCGGCGAGACCGAGGAGGACTTCCAGCAGACGATGCACGCGGTCCGGGAGGCCCGCTTCGCGCAGGCCTTCACCTTCCAGTACTCCAAGCGTCCGGGAACCCCCGCCGCGACCATGGACGGCCAGATCCCCAAGGAAGTCGTCCAGGAGCGCTACATGCGGCTCTCGGCGCTCCAGGAGGAGATCTCCTGGGAGGAGAACAAGAAGCAGGTCGGCCGCACGGTCGACGTCATGGTCGCCGAGGGCGAGGGCCGCAAGGACGGCGCGACCCACCGGCTCTCCGGGCGTGCACCCGACAGCAGGCTGGTGCACTTCACCAAGCCGGAGACCGAGGTGCGCCCCGGCGATGTGGTGACCGTCGAGATCACTTACGCGGCGCCGCACCACCTGCTCGCGGAGGGCCCGGTCGGCGCCGTACGGCGCACCCGCTCCGGGGACGCCTGGGAGAGGCGCAGCACCGCGGCCGCCGCCAAACCGGCCGGTGTGATGCTCGGGCTCCCGGGCATCGGCGCCCCGGCGCCGCAGCCCGCAGCGGCCGGAGGCTGCGGCTGCGACTAGGCAGCCCCGGGGGCTGTGGCGGCGACTGGGCCGTTCTCCATGGACGGGCGCCGTCGCCCGCCGGTCTCTGCGTGCACCGGGCAGGACTAGGCTGCGGATCATGCTCGTAGCCGCCGCCGTATGTCCCTGTCCGCCGCTGCTCGTGCCCGAGGTGGCCGCGGGGGCGGCGCCGGAACTCGACGCGGCCAGGGCCGCCTGCCTCGACGCCGTCGGGGTGCTGGCGGCGGCCCGGCCCGGTCTGCTGGTCGTCGTGGGACCTGCCGATGCCGGGGCCCGGGGGACGCACCCCGAGGGCGCCACCGGCTCGTTCGCCGGTTTCGGCGTGGACCTCCGGGTACGGCTGGGGACATCGGTCACCGAGGCCGGACGGGAACTCCCGCCGTCCCTGTCGGTGGCCGCCTGGCTGCTGGGCCGCGCGGAGTGGGCCGACGCACCGGTCGAGGGCCTTGGCGTGGGCGAACCGCTGGAGCCGGAACACTGTCTGGCGGCCGGACGCGAGCTCTCGGCCCGCGCCGACCGGGTCGCGCTGCTGGTCATGGGCGACGGCAGCGCCTGCCGCACGCTGAAGGCGCCGGGCTACCTCGACGAACGTGCCGCCGCCTTCGACGCGGCCGCCGCCCGCGCACTGGGCACGGCGGACCTGGTCGCGCTGAAGGCGCTGGACGCCCCGCTGGCGTACGAACTGAAGGCCGCCGGCCGTGCGCCCTGGCAGGTACTCGCGGGCGCGGCCGAGGGCACGGAGCCGGGCGGCCGGCTGCTCTACGACGACGCCCCGTACGGCGTCGGGTACCTCGTGGCCACCTGGTCCTGACGGCGGCCGAAAAGCAGCGGGCGGCCCTGGAGCGAGGTGCTCCAGGGCCGCCCGCCGTGCCGTGCCGGATCAGGAAGCGGTGGGTGGCTTGGTCGTACCGCCGTCGTTCTTGCCGTCGTCCTTGTGCGAGAGGCGCTCCAGGGCTTCCTTGGCCTTGCCGGTACCCGTCTCGATCTTGTCGGTGTACTTGCCGTTGGTCCGGGCGTCGACGGTGTGAGCGGCCTTGTCCAGACCCTCCCCGATCTTGTCCCCGTGCTGCTGCGCGAGGTCGGAGACCTTGTCCTTGGCCGGTTCGAGCTTGGCTTTCACATTGTCCAGGAATCCCATGGCATACCTACTTCCCTCCAGGAGGGCGTTCTACTTGCGAACGCCCTCTCCGGCTTCATTGTCCGCGGCCGCGGCGGCAGACTGCTGACGCGGGATCTCCACGGCCTCGGCGGGACCGGCCGAGGCGTCCCCGGCCGGCGGGGGCGGCCCCGCCCGCCCCCCC
>NZ_JBHYWP010000045.1:50262-58756 GCF_042751845.1 Streptomyces sp. NPDC059398
CTCGCGGGCGCGGCGCGCGGGGCGCCGAGCGCGCGGGGGCTGCTCCCCCCGGCGGGGGGCGCCCGGCGCCGTGGCCGCGCGGGCGGGGGGGGCCGCCCCCACCCCGCCCCCCGGCTCCACGGCGGCAGACCCCGGGGCCTGCCCCTCGGCGGACCCTTCGGCAGGCTCACCGCCCGTCTCCTGCTCCGGGGCTTCGGCCGGGGCGCCGACGGCCGGTTCTTCGACGGCATCCTTCGTCTTCCGGCGAAACACGGCAAAAATACCCATATGCACTCCTCAACGTACTCGTGTGAGCGAAATTCCTCGCCGCCCGGAGCGCCTGATTGCGCCGACCGGGGCCACCGGTCGAAAGCCGTGGGCCGGAACCTCGGAAAAGAAACGAATCCCGGCACCCGGCCGTCACGTAACTCATTCGGGGACAGGCCCCCGGGTTTGCGAGACTGGGACGGTGAGTAGTGCAGCTCCCGCAGCGCGGGTCATCGCCGTCGTCGGCCCCACCGCGGCCGGAAAGTCCGATCTGGGTGTCGCTATCGCCCGCCACCTCGGCGGCGAGGTGGTCAACGCCGACTCCATGCAGCTCTACGAAGGCATGGACATCGGGACCGCCAAGCTGGCGCCCGAGGAGCGCGGCGGCGTTCCGCACCACCTCCTCGACATCTGGAGCGTGACCGAGGCGGCCAGCGTCGCCGAGTACCAGCGGCTCGCCCGCGCGGAGATCGACCGGCTGCTCGCCGCAGGCCGTACGCCGGTCCTGGTGGGGGGCTCCGGGCTCTACGTGCGCGGGGCCATCGACGCGCTGGAATTCCCCGGCACCGACCCCGGCGTACGGGCGCGGCTTGAGGAAGAGCTGGAGCGGCACGGGCCCGGAGCCCTCCACGAGCGGCTGGCCGCAGCCGACCCGGAAGCCGCCGTGGCGATCCTGCCCAGCAACGGCCGCCGGATCGTCCGGGCCCTGGAGGTCATCGAGATCACCGGAAAGCCCTTCACGGCCAATCTGCCGGGCCCCGACCCGGTGTACGACACCGTGCAGATCGGCGTCGACGTCGCCCGCCCGGAGCTGGACGAGCGCATCGCCCTGCGCGTCGACCGGATGTGGGAGGCCGGACTGGTGGACGAGGTCCGCGCCCTGGAGGCACGCGGGCTGCGCGAGGGCCGCACCGCGTCGCGCGCCCTCGGCTATCTGCAGGTGCTGGCAGCGCTCGCCGGGGAGTGCACCGAGGACGAGGCACGGGCCGAGACCGTTCGCGCCACGAAACGCTTCGCGCGCCGCCAGGACTCCTGGTTCCGCCGTGATCCGCGGGTGCACTGGCTGAGCGGCGCGGCCGCGGACCGGACGGAACTCACCGGGCAGGCGCTGACCCTGGTCGAACGGGCGGTCACAGCCTGATCACGTGATGGCATCGGGACGCTCAGCCCGGCAGTTCGCGCCCTGGGGGCGTGCCATCATCGATCTGCGATCGACAGTGGAGTCCGAGTGGGGAGGGCGTGTGGCGATGGAGGCCGGCCCTCGCGACAGCGAACGCGGCGCGGAGCGCGGCAGCGGCCCGGAACACCACGACGACGCCCCGCGGCTCAGCCCCGACGGGCCCGACGCGCTCGACGCCCCCGAAGTGGCCCCCGAAGTCGAGGTAGAACTGCGGCCGCAGCGTCGACTGCGTATCTGGCAGCTCGCCCCGATCGTGGTGCTGGCCGCCGTCGGATCGCTGATGTTCGCGTTCCCGCTCGCCTTCGAGTTCGGTGACGGCGGGCCCGTGGTCGCCATGCTCGGGCTGCTGATCAGCTGCTGCGCCGCGGGCTGGGGCATGATGGCCGCCCGCCGCGTCGGCTACACCTGGCCCGGTCTGCCCGCCAGAGGTTCCGGGGCGCGCCCGGACTGGCGGATGGCAGCCCTCTACGTCCTCGCCTTCTGCGTGGTCGTGGCGCTCGCCGTGGGGCGCGTGGCGCGGCTGCGCTGAGCCGCACCCGTCCGCCCGTACCGCCGCCCACCTCGTACGATGGCAGGGTGACCACCTCGCAGATCGACTTCCTCAAGGGCCACGGGACCGAGAACGACTTCGTGATCGTCCCCGACCCGGACAACGCCATCGACCTGCCCGCCTCCGCCGTCGCCGCGATCTGCGACCGCCGGGCGGGCATCGGCGGCGACGGTCTGCTGCATGTCGTGCGGTCCGCCGCGCACCCGGAGGCCCGGGGGATGGCGGGTGCGGCGGAGTGGTTCATGGACTACCGCAACGGCGACGGTTCCACCGCCGAGATGTGCGGGAACGGCGTCCGCGTCTTCGCCCGTCACCTCCAGCGCGCCGGGCTGGTGGAGGACGGTGACCTGGCCATCGCGACACGTGGCGGAGTGAAGCGGGCCCACCTGGCCAAGAACGGTGACGTCACCGTCTCCATGGGCCGGGCCGTGCTGCCCCCGGACGGGGTGCGGGTGACGGTCGGCGACCGGTCCTGGCCCGCGCTGAACGTGAACATGGGCAATCCGCACGCCGTCGCCTTCGTCGACGACCTCGCGGACGCCGGAGCGCTGCTCTCCGTACCGGAGTTCGCTCCGGCATCCGTCTACCCGGACGGTGTCAACGTCGAGTTCGTCGTGGACCGGGGCGAACGCCATGTCGCCATGCGGGTGCACGAGCGCGGCTCGGGCGAGACCCGCTCCTGCGGTACGGGCGCCTGCGCGGTGGCCGTCGCGGCGGCCCGCAGGGACGGCATCGACCCCGCCATCACCGGTGAGCCCGTGACGTACACCGTGGACCTTCCCGGCGGGCGTCTGGTCATCACCGAGCTGCCCGACGGCGAGATCGAGATGACGGGCCCCGCGGTGATCGTCGCCGAGGGCACGATCGATGCCGCGTTCCGCGAAACGGCGCTCTCCGCCATGGAAACGGCCCTCTCCTAGACTTCGCTCGAATGGGTGATCCGTTTCACGCTGGGCGGGAGGGGGCGGGTACCGCGTGGTGGGCTCGGTAGCATCAAGCACCGGCCCGGACCGCCCCGTCGCAGCCAGTCCACCGCCGGTCGACACTGCCGGAGGTGCCATGAGTGCAGAGGCCGCCAGCCCCAACGGTGCGTCCCCGGAGACCCGTCCGGTGGACAGCCCGGTCCGCAGACGCGGTCGCGCCAGGATCGATCTGCGCAGACTCGGCCGCGCCGCGCTGTTCGGCCCCGCCTCGCGCAGTGGTCTGCCCGATGCCATCGGCCATGTCGCCGAGGCCCACCGCGCACACTTCCCCGACGCCGATCTCGCCGTCCTGCGGCGGGCGTACGTCCTTGCTGAAACGTCCCACCGCGGTCAGACCCGCAAGAGCGGCGAGCCCTACATCACGCACCCGCTCGCGGTGACGCTGATCCTCGCCGAACTGGGGGCCGAGACCACGACGTTGACCGCCTCGCTCCTCCACGACACGGTCGAGGACACCGAGGTGACGCTCGAACAGGTACGGGAGGGGTTCGGCGACGAGGTCTGCTATCTGGTCGACGGCGTGACCAAACTGGAGAAGGTCGACTACGGTGCCGCCGCCGAGCCCGAGACCTTCCGCAAGATGCTCGTGGCCACCGGTGACGACGTCCGGGTCATGTCGATCAAACTCGCCGACCGGCTGCACAACATGCGCACCCTCGGTGTGATGCGCCCCGAGAAACAGGCGAGAATCGCCAGGGTCACCCGGGATGTGCTGATCCCGCTGGCCGAACGGCTCGGTGTGCAGGCGCTCAAGACCGAGCTGGAGGATCTGGTCTTCGCGATCCTCGACCCGGCGGAGTACGAGATCACCCGTGCCCTCATCGCGGCCCAGGACGCCGCAGCCGACCCGCTCGTCACCATCGCCGAGGACGTCAGAAGGGTCCTGAGGGATGCGGGGATCACCGCTGAAGTCCTCATCAGGCCCCGGCACTTCGTCTCGGTCCACCGCGTCAGAACGAAACGCGGCGAGCTGTGTCCCACCGACTTCGGCCGGCTCCTGGTGCTCGTCGGCGAGGACGCCGACTGCTACGGCGTACTGGGGGAGCTGCACACCTGCTTCACACCGGTGATCTCCGAGTTCAAGGACTTCATCGCCTCACCCAAGTTCAACCTCTACCAGTCGCTGCACACGGCCGTCGCCGGCGCCGGCGGCGATGTCGCCGAAGTCCTCATCCGTACCCATCTGATGCACAAGGTCGCCGAGGCGGGGGTCGTCGCCCTCGGCAACCCGTACGTACCGCTCGACGGGCCGCACTCCGCCGCCACCATCGCCCGCGCGGCGGCCGGTGCCACGGACCGCGGACGTGTCGACCCCACCCGTCCCGGCTGGCTCTCCAGGCTCCTCGAATGGCAGGAGTCGGCGCCCGACCCCGACACGTTCTGGTCCACACTCCGCGCCGACCTCGCACAGGACCGGGAGATCACTGTCTTCCGCGCCGACGGCGGCACCCTCGGCCTGCCCGCGGGGGCCAGCTGTGTGGACGCGGCCTACGCGCAGCACGGCGAGAAGGCGCACTCCTGCATCGGCGCACGGGTCAACGGGCGGCTGGCGACACTCAGTACGGTGCTCAGCGACGGCGACACCGTCCAGCTGCTGCTCGCCGAGGACACCGCGTCAGGGCCTTCGCCCGACTGGCTCGGCCATGTGCGCACCCCGGGCGCGCGGATCGCGATCACGGGCTGGCTCGACGCCCATCCGGAAGGGGCGGCCGTACCGGCAGCGGCACCCCGGCCGAGCGCATCGGTGACCGGCGGTGCGATGCGCAGAGCCGCCGCCGGAGCCGTCGTGGGCGTGCCGAACGCGACCGTACGGCTGGCCGGCTGCTGCACACCGGTGCCGCCGGACGCCGTCACCGGATTCACGGTGCGCGGCGGCGCCGTCACCGTCCACCGCGAAGGGTGCCCGTCGGTGAGCCGGATGCTGTCGCTCGGGCGGCCACCCGTCGAGGTGAACTGGGGCGCCGCGGGGGACTGCAGGGTCACCCTGGTCGCCGAGGCGTTCGGGCGGCCGCAGCTCTTCGCCGACCTCACCGAGGCCATCGCCGCCGCCGGTGTCGCGGTCGTCTCGGCCACCGTCGAACCGCCGTCCGAGCAGCGCGTACGCCACACCTACACGCTGCAACTCCCCGACGCCGCCGGGCTGCCCGCGCTGATGCGCACCATGCGGGACGTGCCGGGCGTCTACGACGTGAGCCGCGCCCAGCACCCGGCCACGGCCTGACCGCAGGGCCGGCCGGCCGCACGACCGCCCGACACGACAGCCTGACCGCAGGACCGGCTGAGCACACGTTCGGGTGGCCCGGGACGCTCTGCCGGGGCGCGCACGGCAGGGGCTGGTAGCCGTAGTCCATGCTGTTCATCTCCCGGCGCCTGCGAGCTGTTCTGCTCGCTACCGCATCGGCGGCCGCCATCGCCGCCACCCTGCCCGCACCCGGCCCCCTCGGCATCGGTGATCCGCTCTTCCCGCACCTGGGCAACCCCGGGTACGACGTCCTCTCGTACGACATCGGCCTCAGCTACCCCGGAAGCAACACCAAGCCGCTGGAGGCCGTGACCAGGATCGACGCCCGCACCACGGCGTCACTGCGCCGCATCAATCTCGACTTCGCCCGCGGCACCGTGCACTCGGTGGAGGTGAACGGCGAGCCCGCCCGGTTCGCCCCGGCCGACGAGGACCTGGTGGTGACCCCGCGGCGGGCGGTCCGCGCCGGAAGCCCGCTGCGGATCACCGTGCGCCACACCAGCGACCCGCGGGGCGCGGCGGACGGCGGCTGGATCAGGACCCCCGACGGGCTGGCCATGGCCAACCAGGCGGACGCCGCCCACCGGGTCTTCCCCTGCAACGACCACCCGTCCGACAAGGCCCTCTTCACCTTCCGGATCACCGCACCCCGGAAGCTGACCGTCGTGGCCAACGGCTCGCCCGGCCCCCGGACGACCCGCGCCGGCCGCACCACCTGGACCTACCGGACCCGCCACCCGATGGCCACCGAACTGGCGCAGGTATCCATCGGCGACTCGGCCGTGATCCACCGCACCGGGCCGCACGGGCTGCCGGTCCGCGACGTCGTACCGGCGGCCGACCGGAAGAAGCTGGAGCCCTGGCTGCGGAAGACACCCGCCCAGCTGGCCTGGATGGAGTCGAAGGCCGGACCCTTCCCGTTCGAGACGTACGGTGTCCTGATCGCCGACACGGACACCGGCTTCGAGCTGGAGACCCAGACCCTGTCCCTCTTCGAACGGCGGCTCTTCACCGGGGGTTCCTTCCCCGAGTGGTACATCGACTCGGTCATGGTCCATGAACTCGCCCACCAGTGGTTCGGCGACAGCGTCTCACCGCACCGCTGGTCCGATCTCTGGCTGAACGAGGGCCACGCCACCTGGTACGAGGCGCTCTACGCGGCCGAACACGGCGGGAAACCCCTGGAGACCCGGATGCGTGACGCCTACCGCAGCTCCGACGGCTGGCGGGCGAGCGACGGAGCCCCGGCCGCCCCCAGGCCCCCCGTCAGCGGGCAGAAGATCAGCATCTTCCGGCCGGTCGTCTACGACGGCAGCGCGCTCGTGCTCTACGCACTGCGCCAGGAGATCGGGGCCGCCGCCTTCTCGGCGGTGGAGCGCGGCTGGGTCAGCCGCTACCGCGACGCGTCGGCCACCAGCGCCGACTTCACCGCGCTGGCCTCACGGGTCGCCGGGAGGGACCTCTCGGGGTTCTTCCGGGGCTGGCTGTACGGAAAGAAGACCCCGCCGATGCCCGGCCACCCCGACTGGCGGAGCGCCCGGCCGGCGAAGGCGCACAAGAATTGAAACCCGGGTGACGGCGGTGAGCGCACCGTGTCACTATCGACGCGTCGACGGCGCTGCCGGAGCCGGTGGGCCTCAGGGAATCATCGGCGGCCGCTACGCGTTGTGCCTGACGAACGGAACTCTCTACCGCCTCGACGTAAGGATCCAATGACCTCCTCTTCTTCCACTTCCCAGGACGCGCACGAGCATGAAGCGCACGAGCACGAAGCCCAGAGCTTCCACGAGAGCCTTCGGGCCGATGCCCTGATGGAAGAGGACGTCGCCTGGAGCCACTCGGTCGACGGTGAGCGGGACGGCGATCAGTACGACCGCTCGGAGCGTGCGGCGCTCCGGCGAGTGGCAGGCCTCTCCACCGAGCTCGAAGACGTCACCGAGGTCGAGTACCGGCAGCTGCGCCTGGAGCGGGTGGTGCTGGTCGGTGTCTGGACCTCGGGCACCGCACAGGACGCGGAGAACTCCCTCGCGGAGCTGGCGGCTCTCGCCGAGACGGCGGGCGCGCTGGTGCTCGACGGTGTGGTGCAGCGCCGCGACAAGCCGGACCCGGCCACCTATATCGGCTCGGGCAAGGCGCAGGAGCTGCGGGACGTCGTACTGGAGACAGGCGCCGACACCGTGGTCTGCGACGGTGAACTCAGCCCGGGCCAGCTGATCCACCTGGAAGACGTCGTCAAGGTCAAGGTCGTGGACCGTACGGCGCTGATCCTCGACATCTTCGCCCAGCACGCCAAGTCCCGGGAGGGCAAGGCACAGGTCGCGCTCGCGCAGATGCAGTACATGCTGCCGAGGCTGCGCGGCTGGGGCCAGTCGCTCTCCCGGCAGATGGGCGGCGCCGGTGCGGGGGGCGGGGGCGGTATGGCCACCCGTGGTCCCGGTGAGACCAAGATCGAGACGGACCGGCGCCGGATCCGCGAGAAGATGGCGAAGATGCGCCGGGAGATCGCGGAGATGAAGACCGGGCGCGACATCAAGCGCCAGGAGCGCAAGCGCCACAAGGTGCCGTCGGTCGCCATCGCCGGCTACACCAACGCGGGCAAGTCCTCGCTGCTGAACAGGCTGACGGGCGCGGGGGTGCTGGTGGAGAACGCCCTGTTCGCCACCCTCGACCCGACCGTGCGCAAGGCCGAGACACCGAGCGGACGGCTCTACACCCTCGCGGACACCGTCGGCTTCGTCCGGCATCTGCCGCACCACCTGGTCGAGGCATTCCGCTCCACCATGGAGGAGGTTGGCGAGTCCGATCTGATCCTGCATGTCGTGGACGGATCGCACCCCGCTCCGGAGGAGCAGCTCGCAGCCGTACGCGAGGTGATCCGGGAGGTCGGAGCCGTTGACGTCCCGGAGATCGTCGTGGTCAACAAGGCGGACGCGGCGGACCCGCTGGTTCTGCAGCGGCTGCTGCGTATCGAGCGCCATGCCATCGCAGTGTCGGCCCGCTCGGGTCAGGGCATCGTCGAACTGCTCGCGCTGATCGATGAACAGCTGCCCAGGCCGCAGGTGGCGCTGGAGGTGCTCGTGCCGTACACGCACGGACAGCTCGTGGCCCGCGCGCACTCCGACGGCGAAGTGATCTCCGAGGAGCACACCCCGGAGGGCACCCTGCTCAAGGCACTGGTGCACGAGGAACTGGCTGCCGAGCTGGCGCCCTACGTACCTGTGGCGCCCTGACACACGGAGCGCGCGGCACCAACCCAGAGGCCGAGGGCCTGTCCTCTCTCCGCAGAGAGGACC
>NZ_JBHYWP010000046.1:0-3924 GCF_042751845.1 Streptomyces sp. NPDC059398
CGTCGGGCCGGCCGGCCGGGACGGCCCGGCGGGGCGGCCGGCCGGGACGGCACGTCGGGGCGGCCGGCCGGGACGGCACGTCGGGGCGGCCCGTCGGGACGGCACGTCGGGACGGCACGTCGGGGCGGCCCGTCGGGGACGCGACCCGTCCGGTCGGCGGCCCGTCGGGTGGCCTCTCGCCACGGCCCGGCGGCAGCCCGCGGCTACGGCTTGGCGGGCTTCCCCTTGCCGTACAGCCAGGTCTTCCAGACCGCGCTCAGGTCCCTGCCGGTCTTCTTCTCCGCGTACCGCGTGAAGTCCGCCGTGTCGGCGTTCCCGTACCGGTGGTCCCTGGCCCAGCCCCGCAGCAGCGCGAAGAACGCCTTGTCGCCGACCGTCCGGCGGACCATCTGCAGCACCATCGCCCCCCGCCCGTACACCGGCGAGGTCGAGATCTCCTTGGGGCCCGGGGGGTCGGCAGGGGGGAAGTCCCAGTTGCCCTCGGAGTCGTAGGCGTCGTCGAAGTGGTCCTGGATGCTCTCGCCGCCGTGGTCCGCGTCCCACAGCCAGGTCGCGTACGTCGCGAACCCCTCGTTCAGCCACATGTCGCGCCAGGACTCGGGGGTCACCGAGTCGCCGAACCACTGGTGGGACAGCTCGTGCACCAGCGTCGAGAGGCTCGCCTGGTCGGCGGGGAGCACCGGTCTGGTCTGGGTCTCCAGCGAGTAGCCCGCGGCGCCGGTGGGAGCGATGACCGCGCCCGCCGAGTCGAAGGGGTACGGGCCGAACTCCTTGCTCTCCCAGGCGATGATCTCGGGGATCCGGGCCACCACGGCGGCGCTGCTCTTGACCTCCGACTGGGCGACCGCCGTGAAGACCGGCAGTCCGGACGGCGCCTTGAAGGAGTGCGTCCGGTACCGGCCGATCGCCAGCATCGCGAGATAGCTCGCCATCGGCCGGCCGGTGTGCCAGTGGAAGGTGGTACGGCCCCCGCTGGTCCGCTGCGAGGTCAGCCGGCCGTTGGAGACGGCCTGGAGCCCGGCGGGCACGGTGACCGTGATGTCGTAGGTGGCCTTGTCCGACGGGTGGTTGTTCCCCGGGAACCACGCCATGGAGCCGGTCGGCTCCCCGAGGGCGAGCGCACCGTCGTCGTCCGGCAGCCAGCCCTCTTCGGATGCGTCCGGGTCGGTGATCGTCTTCGGGGTACCGGCGTAGCGGACGACGGTACGGAAGGTGTCGCCCCGCGCGAGGTCGTGGTGCGGGCGGAGGGTCAGTTCGCTGCCTGCGCGATGGGCGGGGGCCCAACGGCCGTCGACGGTGGCGCCCCGCACGGTCATCCCGGTGAAGTCCAGGGTGAAGGCGGAGAGGTCCTGGGTGGCGCGGGCGGTGATGTCGGCGGTGCCGGTGAGCCGGCCGGAATCCGGGTCGTAGGCGAGGGTCAGGCCGTAGTGGCTGACGTCGTAGCCGCCGTTGCCCAGCCGGGGGAAGTACGGGTCGGGGTGGTGCAGTCGGCTGCCGCCCGGCTTCCCGTGCACACCCCCGCCGCACGCCGCGAGAAGGAGGAGGGCGGCCCCCACCGCTGTGGGTACGGCTGTACGACGTCGGCGCTGGTCCACGTCTCGATCCTATGAGCGAGCGGGCAGCGGACGCGCACCGCCGTCCCGCGGGCGGGGCGCGTCGCGAGAACGTACGGACCGGCGGTGGTGGCTTGTGGTGAGTGGTGGTGGACGGGCGGGCCCGGGAGCCCAGCGGTGTACGGCCGCGCGGTGAACCGGTGTGCGTGCCCGTGACACCATCGATCCGTGCTCGACATCGGCTACTCACTCTCCCGCCGCTTTCCGGACCCCCCGCAGACCGACTACCGCCGCGCGGACGTCCGGGCGCTGCGGCACGACCTCTTCTGCGGTGACGTCTACCTCGCCGACACCAAGGCGGACCGCGAGGTGTCCACAGCCTGGGGATGGGTTCCGGTGCTCGACTTCGCGTGGGCGCTCTGCGACATCGTCGAACAGCTCGACCGGGATCCGCGCGGCAACCGCGCCTCCCGGCCGCTCCACGCGGAGCTGGACTTCACCGAGTCGACGGACCGGATGCTCTTCGAGCGGCGGTTCGGCTGGGTGGATGTCGCGGCCGACTGGATGCCGGTGGAGGAGGACCCGCTGACGTTCGGGCACAGGGTGCTGCGGCGGGAGGCACGGGACTTCCTGCACGACCTGATCGCCGATCTGGGGGACATGCATGAGGGCCTCGCGGACAACCCGGTGATCTGGAACCTGCAGGGGCGGTTCCCCCGGGTGTAGCCGGGACGGCAGCGCGCAGCCGCCAACGGCGTGCCCTGCGCGGCACGCTCCGGGCGAGCGGGCGAGCGAGCGGGCGAGCAGGCAGGCGAGCGGGCGAGCAGGCAGGCGAGCGGGCGAGCGAGCAGGCGGGCGAGCGGGCGAGCGAGCAGGCAGGCAGGCGAGCGGGCAGGCAGGCGAGCGGGCAGGCAGGCGAGCAGGCGAGCGGGCAGGCAGGCGAGCAGGCGAGCGGGCAGGCAGGCGAGCAGGCGAGCGGGCAGGCAGGCGAGCAGGCAGGCCAGCGGGCCGGCGCGCGGGCGGGCAGGCAGGCGGACCGGCGGGCCCCGCGGCCCTACTCGCCCGGTGCCGCCACCCGTACACCGATCTGTGCCGCGAACGCCGGTGCCAGCGCCAGCAGTTGCACCGGGCTGATGACCGCGCCCGCCAGCCGCTCCACCCCGCGCGCGATGTCCAGCTCGGCCACCGTCCGCAGGTCCACGTCCTTCATCCGTACGCCGCTGAAGTCCGCCCCGCGCAGCCTGCACCCGGTGAACTCCACCCGCTCCAGCCGCGCCGACCCGAAGTCCGGCTCGGCCAGGACGCAGTTCTCGAAGACGACGTCCTTGAGACGCGCCTCCCGCAGGTTGAGATAGTCGATCTTCCCGCCACGCACCACCACCCGTTCCAGGACGGCTCCGTGCAGCTGGACGCCGCCGAGCCGGGCGTCCACCACTTCGACATCGCGCAGGGACGCCTCCGCCAGGTCCGTCCCCACGCCTCGCGCACCGGTCAATACGGAGTCGATGAAGCGCGCCCGCGTCAGCTCCGTCGTCTCCAGCACGCACTCGCGCAGCGAGCAGTCCATGAAACGGGCCCCGCGGCCCGACTGTCCGGTGAAGTCCTCGCCGGTGAACTCCAGTCCGTCGTAATCACCATCGGGCTCAAGGCCCCGCCCGGCGTAGGGGCTGAGGGGCGGAAGCCGCACTTCCGGCCGTCGTACCTGTGGGGTTCTCTTCGTGCCGTTCCGTACTGCCATGTCTTCATGGTGACCCACACCACTGACATCGAACCTTCCCGGATGTCACATCTGCGTCCGCTCCATCCGTCCTGATGACAGAGAGCGTCCGAAAAAGAGCGGTCGCCCTCCGGAACAGACACAGAAACAGACACAGGACAGGACAGCACGACACGGAGAAGGGACGGACCACCATGCGCCACATCACCGTGGTCGGCGGGGGTTTCGCCGGGCTCACCGCCGCCATCACCGCCGCCGAAGCGGGCGCCCGGGTCACCCTGCTGGAGGCCCACCACACCCTGGGCGGCCGGGCACGTACGGCCGAAGGCCCGTACCGCGTCAACGAAGGACCGCACGCGATCTACCGGGGCGGCCCGCACTGGGCCTGGCTCAGCCGGCAGGGGCTGCTCGGCCCGGTCGTGGCCGTACCGGCCCTGGAGGCCACCCGGCTGCGGCTCCATCACGGCGGGAGGCTACGCAGGACACCGCCGCTCGCGCTGCTCAGGCTGGCGCGGCGGCCCGCCGGACAGGCCCCCGTGGAGCAGGACTTCCTCTCCTGGGCCACCTCCCGGGTCGGGGGGGGGGGGGGCCCCCCGCTCGGGCGCTTGGGAGGGGGGCGGGGCGAGGCCCCGCGCCGCGGGAGCCGCGCCGCCG
>NZ_JBHYWP010000046.1:3934-57966 GCF_042751845.1 Streptomyces sp. NPDC059398
AGACCCCCGCCGCCCGGGTTCTGCGGGCGGGGGGGGCGCCCCGCCCACCCGCCCCGCGCGGGGCGGCCCCCCCCCCCCCGCCCCCCCCCGGGGGGGGGGGGGGGGGGCGCCCGCCCCGCCGCCCATTACGTGGGGGTCGCCCTCTTCCACCACGACCCCGGCTCGCTCTCCGCGGCCTTCGTCCACAGCAGGCTGCGCCGGGCCGCGTCACTGCCGCCCGAGGCGCACTTCGTACGGGGCGGCTGGGGCACCCTCGTCGGCCGGATGGCCGACCGCGCACGGGAGCTGGGCGTACGGATCGAGACCGGCGCCCGCGTCACCGAACTCCCCACGGCGCAGGGCCCGGTGATCGTCGCGACCTCCCTGGACGCGGCACGCACCCTGCTCGGTGAGTCCCATCTGCGCTGGCCCAGCGGCCGTACGGCGCTGGTCGACATCGCGCTCAGGACCCGGCGCGGTGACGCCTGGGTGATCTCCGACCTGGACGCGCCGGGCTGGATCGAACGGTTCACCGCGCAGGATCCGACTCTGGCCCCGGCCGGTGAGCAGCTGATCCAGGGGCAGCTGCCACTCGCGCCCGACGCGTCGAAGGCGGACGGCGTCGCCCACGCCGAGCGCCTGCTCGACCTGGGCTTCCCGGGCTGGCGCACACGTGTCACCTGGCGCGGCGCGTCCGTCGCGGCGGGGCGCACGGGCGCGGTCGACCCGCCCGGCACCACCTGGCGCGACCGGCCCGCGATCCGGCGCGGCGACGGGGTGTTCCTCGCGGGCGACCAGACCGCAGCGCCGGGGATGCTCGCGGAGGTCTCCTTCAACAGCGCGATGGAGGCGACCAGCCTGGCCCTGACCTCAAGCGGCCTTGAGGTCAGCCTGCACCCGTAGCGGCAGGCCAGGTGCCCCATGCGGAGAAGGAGCGAACTGCCCCATTCTGTGATCTTCTGGACAGATGAGCGAGCCGGCGACGCCCACCCCGGAGCCCACCAGTCCCGACCAGCCCGACCCCCACCGCTGGTGGGGGCTCGGCATCATCGCGCTGGCGCAGCTGATGGTGGTGCTCGACGCCACCATCGTGAACATCGCCCTGCCGTCCGCGCAGCACGACCTCCACCTGAGCAACGGCAACCGCCAGTGGGTCATCACGGCGTACACCCTGGCGTTCGGCGGACTGCTGCTGCTCGGTGGCCGGGTCGCCGACCTCGTCGGCCGTAAACGCACGTTCATCATCGGTCTGATCGGCTTCGCCGCCGCCTCGGCGCTCGGCGGCGGGGCGGTCAACGGCTCGATGCTCTTCGCGGCCCGCGCGCTCCAGGGTGCGTTCGCGGCGCTGCTCGCGCCGTCCGCGCTGTCCCTGCTCACCACCACCTTCTCGCTGGGCAGGGAGCGCGCCAAGGCGTTCGGGATCTACGGCGCGATCGCGGGCGCGGGTGCCGCGATCGGGCTGCTGCTCGGCGGCGTCCTCACCGAGTACCTCGACTGGCGCTGGTGTCTGTACGTCAATGTGCCCATCGCGGCCATCACCGTGTTCGGCGCCTTCGCCCTGCTCAGCGACCGCCAGGGAGCGCGCGAGAGCCATCTCGACATCCCGGGCGCGATTCTCGGCTGCGGCGGCCTCGTCGCGATCGTCTACGCGGTGAGCGAGGCCGAATCGCACGGCTGGTCCTCGTCCCTCGTCGTCTCCCTGCTCATCGTGGGTGTCGTGCTGCTCGCCGTCTTCGCCTGGTGGCAGACGCGCGCCGCCCACCCCATGCTGCCGCTGCACATCATCAGCAACCGCAGCCGGGCCGGCTCGATGATCACCATGGGGATGGCGACGCTGGCCATGTTCGGCCTCTTCCTCTTCCTGACGTACTACCTCCAGGGCATCCTCGGCTACAGCCCCATGCGCGCGGGGATCGCGTACCTCCCGATGTCCGCGATGATCATCATCGTCTCGACGCAGGTCTCGGCCCGGCTGCTGCACCACGTACCGCCGCGGCTGCTGATGGCGCCCGGGATGCTGATCGGCGCGGGCGGGCTCTTCGCCCTGACCTTCATCGGGACGCACTCCAACTACGTCGAGCACATCCTGCCGGGCACGATGATGCTCGGTCTCGGCATGGGCCTCGTCTTCATGCCGGTGATGGCGACGGCCACCGCGGGCGTCGCCCCACAGGACTCGGGCGTCACGTCGGCGACTGTCAACACGGCCCAGCAGGTGGGCGGATCGATCGGCACGTCCCTGCTCAACACCATCGCCACGACGACCACGGCGAGTTACCTCACCAGCCATATGCGGCCCGGAATCAGCAAGACGGCGCAGGCACAGCTCTCGAAGACCGCGGTGGTGCACGGCTTCAACATCGCGACGGCGTGGGCGGCCGGTTTCATGGTGGTGGGCGCGGTGCTCGCCTTCGTCATGGTGACCGCGGGCTCGCCCAGCCGACGCGAGGCGGCGGAGGCGGAGGCCGCCGGGGCGGCGGGGGGCTGACGGCTCGGCGACCGCCCGCGCAGAGGGGGGCGGCTCAGCGACCGCCCGCCCGCCCGCACACAGGGAGGCAGGCTCAGCGCCCGCCCGCACAGGGGGAGGCAGGCTGAGCGACCGCCCGCACGGACGCACCGACGGAGGCAGCCTCAGCGCCCGCCCGCCGGAGGCGAACCGGCCTCCCAGGCCGCTTCGATCATCCGGAAGATCTCGTCCACCGCGGCCTCCGGGTCGGCCTCCTCGCGGGCCAGCGAATAGGCGTCGATCACGAACCTGGCGATCGTCCGCGCGGCCGTCGCCGACCGCGCCAGGCCGGGTTCGGCGGCGATGGCGGCCGCCAGCGACTCCGCGTGGCGCAGCCTCATCGACTCCTCGTACTTCCGCAGGGCGGGCGACGCGTCGACCATGCGCCAGACCGGGGCGGCGCTGTCCGCCGTGCAGTGGCGCACCAGGGCCTGGATCTCCCTGCGCAGCGCCGGGATGAGCGGCTCGTGCGGTGCCCGGCCGGTGACCGCCCGGGCAAGACGCTGCTCGAACCCTTCGTCCTGCTCGAAGACCAGGGCCTCTTTCGACGCGAAGTGCGAGAAGAGCGTGGTGACGGCCACATCGGCCTCGGCGGCCACATCGCGGATGCCCACCGCGTCGTATCCGCGCTCCAGGAAGAGCCGCAGCGCGGTGTCGGCGATCCTCCGGCGGGTCTCGGCCTTCTTTCGCTCACGGCGTCCGGTCGGCACGGTCATGGCCTGACGCTACCAAATACAAATCCGTAACCGTTACGAAAAGCTAACTGTTAGTGCTACGGTCACCGGCATGAAGAAAGTGAGCTTCGCCGAGTTCGGCGGCCCGGACGTCCTGCACCTCATAGACGCCGATGAGCCCCACGCGGGCCCCGGCCGGATACGTATCGCCGTACGGGTGGCGGGGGTGAACCCCGTCGACTGGAGGATCCGCGAGGGCCAGATCCTCGGGGCCCATCCGACCGAGCTGCCCTCCGGCGTCGGAATCGACGCCTCCGGGGTGGTGGACGAGATCGGTGAGGGCGTCGAAGGGGTCGAGATCGGCGACCGGGTGTTCGGTGAGGGTTCGAGCACCTATGCCGAGTTCGCCGTACTGGGGGCCTGGGCCCGGATGCCCGGGGAGCTGTCGTTCGAAGAGGCGGCCGGGTACCCCTCCGTGGTGGAGACAGCGCTGCGCATCATCCGCGAGACCGGGGTGCGGCCCGGACAGACGCTGCTGGTCAGCGGTGCGTCAGGCGGTGTCGGATCGGCGGTGCTGCAGATCGCCCGGGACCGCGGCATCAAGGTGATCGGCACGGCCGGGGCAGCCAACCAGGACTATCTGCGCAGCCTGGGCGCCCTCGCGACGACGTACGGGGAGGGCTGGGCCGAGCGGGTGCGGCAGCTCGGCCCGGTCGACGCGGCGCTCGATCTGTCCGGCTCGGGCGTGATCCGCGAACTCGTCGGACTGACCGGGGATCCGCGGAAGGTGATCTCCATCGCCGATCTCGGCGCACCGGACCTCGGCGTCCGCTTCTCCGGCGTGGCCGGGAGCGTGCCGGACGCGCTCGCCGAGGCCGCTGCCCTCATCTCACGGGGAAAGCTCCACATCCCGGTCGAGAAGGCGTACCCGCTCGCCGAAGCCGCGGCGGCCCACATCGACAGCAAGGCCGGCCACACCCGCGGCCGCCGCATCGTGGGGGGGGGTTAGGGGGGGGGCGCGGGCTTAGGACCCCGCCGTGTGCGGCCCCCGGGGGTTGGCCGGCGGGGCGGCAGCGGCGGGCGCCGGCGGGGGGGGCGGCGGGGGGGGGGGGTGGGGGGGGGGCGGCTTGTGTCCGGCGGGGTGGCGGCCGGGCCGGGGGGGCGGGGGGGGCCGGCCCGGTCGGCAGTGCGGGCCGGTCGGCAGTGCGGTCGCGCGGCGCGCCGCAACAGACTTCCAGCACGGTCGCGCGGTCCGCACCAACAGGCTCCCGGCACGGTCACACAGCCAGACGCAACGGACTTCCGGGTGGATCCGTCCGGTCGGTAACGGCCATCGCCACCACCCCGGGCCCCCACCCCACCCCGGACCCCCACGCCGAACCCCCGCGCCCGCCGCCCGGCCGCCCAGCCGCTTCGCCCACTGATCGGCGCCGCCCGGCGGCGCCGATTCCGTAGCGGCCCCATCCTTGGACGGAGATCACTCCGGACCGGCGGGAGCGGGATGATGCGGCGGTCGCTGCACTGGTGGAGGGCGCGCATGCGGGCGCGGCAGGCCCGCCTCGCCCGGCTGCGGCAGGACGACGCGACCGTGCTCGACCGCCTGTACGGCACCGCCTACGAGGATGTCCGCTTTCCGGCTCCCCGGGAGTTCGGCGACGTGGAGGCCGCGGACGTGCTGCGGTTCACGCTCGGCCTGGCGCGGGCGCTGTTCGACGCCGGGGCCCGGACCCGGGACATCCAGACGGCCGTCATCGCTGTCACGGCGACCTGGGGCATGCAGTACCTGGAGGTGGGAATCGGCGGGCGGTCGGTCCAGCTCCAGTACGCCCCACCCGGCCGGCGCCCCACCGTCGCGTTCCTCGCCCTGGGCTCGGAGGACACCCGGGATCTCGACCGGCTCGCGGCGCTGCAGCGCCTGACCACGCGGATCGCGGCGACGCGGATGGGGTGCGACGAGGCCGCCCCTGCGCTGCGCCGCCTCACCTCGGGCGGCTCCCGCTGGCCCTGGTGGTTCGGCCTGGCGGGAGGCGCCCTGCTGGCCGCGATGCTGTGCCTGCTCGCTTCCGGCACCGTCCGGGCGGCCTGTGTGTCACCGCTGGTCTTCCTGGTCGCCGAACGGGCCAGCTGGACACTGGGCCGCAGCGGCCTGCCGTCCTTCTACGTGACCACCCTGCGCACCGCCTGCGTCATGGCGGCCGTCATCACACTGATCGACGCCGGTGCGCTCAGCGGCCCGGAGGGGGCGAGTGTGGTCGCGGCCAACGTCATCCTGATGCTTCCGATCCTGTCCGTCGTCTCCCTCACCGAGGACGCCATCGACGGCTTCCCCTCGATGGCCGCCGTCCGCGCCGTCGGCCTGGCCGCCTTCGTCGCGGCCCTGGTAAGCGGGATCCTGATCACCGGCTTCCTGCTCAGGGGGGCGGACACCGACGCGCGCCACACCTCGCTCACCGCGCTTCCGGTGGTTCTCACCCTGGTGACCAGCTGTATCGGTTCACTCGGCAACACCGTGTTCATGGGTGGCGGTCCGCGCCTCGTCCCGTGGGGGATGGCGACCGGGCTGCTGGGCGCAACGGTCAAGGTCGCCGGAACGAGCACGCTGCACTGGTCCACCCCCCTGGCGACGGGCCTGGCCACCGCGGCCATGGGCACGGTCGCCGCCGCCGCGGCGCCCCGCACCGGCATCCCCGCCCGCGCGGTGGTCATCCCTGGCATCGCCGGTGGCGTCCTGCCGGGCCCGGACCTGTACCGGGGCATGCTGCAACTGCTGCTCGGGGTCCCCGGGGCGGGCGGCTATCTGCTGACGACAGTGACGGCGGTCGCCGCGATCGGCGTGGGGACCGTACTGGGGACCATCGTGGGGGCCGGGGCCGAGCGCCAGTGGTGGCGGTACCGCCACACGGCGTCCGGCGGAGCAGGAGTACGGGGAGTGCCGGACGGTTCGGGCCGGGGCTGACCACCTGTCGCACCCCCGGGCCCCTCAAGTTCGTAGCCAAAAACCCGGACACCGACGGGGCGAACTGCCCCACGGTCCGGGTGGACGAGGGTAAGCAGGAGCTTGTGTTGCAGGGCTGGAAAGCGGATGACTCGACGCGGGCCGACTGCCTGGCGGTCGGTCCGGTCCCTGACAGCGAAGAGGTAGTGCGGCTGCCCATGCGCATGGTGGCCGCCATTCGGGAGGCTTGTGATGTGGCGGAACGCTCCTCCGTTCAGTGAACTCCTGGCCGGATGCCGGGAGTCAGCGGTACACCTGGAGATGCGAGACCACTACGACGACCCGGACGAGGCCCCACGCGTCGCGGCCTGGAAGGCGGGCCGGAGGCCGGACCCGGACAACCGTGCATCGTGGTGGCGGCCATGGCTCGACATGGTTGCGGAGACAGTGGAACGCGGCGTGGAGATCCGACGCTCCCGCATCGTGTCGGAACCGGTCAGCGAATACACCCGCTACCTGTATGACGGGACCTTCACGAATATCGCGGCCGGTGAACAAATCAGGTGGTTGCCCCGACAGCGGGCATCAGACATCGCTCTGCCGGGCAACGATTTTTGGTTGTTCGACGGCCGTCTCGTCAGGTTCGGACATTTCTCAGGCGAGGGCACTTACCTGGGGGACGAGGTAACCGACGAGCCAGCCGTGGCAAAGCTCTGCGGTGAGGCTTTCGAGAACGTGTGGGCAAGAGCGACGCCGCACGAGGATTACCGGATCTGACCAGCATTCGCCAACGGCCTCGAACGCGATCTGGCCGCAGTGGTCGCAGGGCTCTCCACTCCTTGGAACTCGGGCGTCGTCGAGGGCCACGTCAACCGGATCAAGATGCTCAAGCGCCAGATGTATAGCCGGGCCGGCTTCCAGCTCTTGCGGAAGCGAGTCCTACTCGCGGGATGAACCCTTGCGCGCCGCGATAGATTACGGGCGACACGAGAGAAGAACTCGCATGGACTCCCGCATCCCGCGGCTGCGACGCAAACTGGCACGCATCCCCTACACACCCAACCGAAGCCACTCATTCGGCGAAGAACAGCACGAATTTCACCTCGGCCCCCGCCTGCCCAAGGCTCAGGCAGATGCCTTCGAAGCCGAGCATGACGTGGAACTCCCACAGCCTTATCGAGACTTCCTCACGAACATGGGCGGCAGCGGTGCGTCCCCGTACTACGGACTGATCCCGCTGGGAAGCTGCACCCTCTTCACGATGAACCCCAGAACTGCCAGCACCGGTTCAAGAGGATTCAGCCGGGCCTACCGCCCCACACGCGACGGTCACCTCTTCCTGCACGTCATAGAACGTGGCTGCAGCGATCTCGTCCTCATAGGCGTAACCGGCCCTCTCGCCGGGCGCATATTCATCGGCAACGCCGACGGCTTCTGGGGCCCGAACGCCTCCTCAGCCCCGGACTTTCTCGCCTGGTACGAACGATGGCTCGACCACATGGCCGCCGGACTGGACAACCGAGCACTGGAACTCGCCTCGCCTCGGCTCCACGCCCACCCAAATCGGTACCGTCTCGCTTCGAAGATCTGACTTTCCGTGACCACTCCACAGAAGTTGAGCCAGAACCAAGCGGCGCTGTGGCCCGCCTCACGGTCCAGAAGGACGGGACAGCCTTGGGCCCGTTCGTGGGGTCGTCCGC
This sequence comes from Streptomyces sp. NPDC059398, assembly GCF_042751845.1. Taxonomy (NCBI): domain Bacteria; kingdom Bacillati; phylum Actinomycetota; class Actinomycetes; order Kitasatosporales; family Streptomycetaceae; genus Streptomyces; species Streptomyces sp. NPDC059398. The sequence continues at coordinate 11,729 of NZ_JBHYWP010000046.1, forward strand.
CTTCATGCGCATTCGGCAGCAACGCATGGTGCGTAAACACACGCGGGACTATCTGGGTGGCAAGCCCTGGCCCGCAGACGGCCGACAGAGCGCCACCCGCGTGTCCCCGGAAGCCGTGGGCGGATGGCTGGAGATGTTCGCTATCGGCCTCCAGACCATCGGCATGTTCCCGTGGGCGGAGGAGTACCACGACGGTTCGTACACTCTCTGGCTTCGGGATACGGCGGTCTCCTCCTGGGCCACAGTCGATTACGTGCCACAACAGAGCACGTTCGCGGTCTATCAGTCCGGCCCCCGGCGGTTGTGGGATGAGGTGGAGGCCGCGTTCCTGTGGTGGAACCAGCAGGGGCGGCCAGGCTTCGGGAGGCTGGGCCTGACCGTGGATGCCAAGTCCGGCAAGCACACACCGTGGCTCCTGTCCCCGGACCATCCGCTTCCCGTCATGGGGTGACCGCCCACTGACCGGCCCCGGTTACCCGCTCCCCCGTGACGGACGGCCGGGGCCCTCGCCTCGCGCGCACCTCGCCCGGTCCCGCCTACTCCACCCTGCCTATTCCACCCCGCCTATTCCACCCGCCCGCCCAGCGCCGCCAGTGCCCCGTCAGTCAGCCGGTAGACCGTCCACTCGTCCTGCGGCCGGGCGCCCAGGGACTCGTAGAAGTTGATCGACGGCTCGTTCCAGTTCAGGACCGACCACTCCAGCCGCTCGTACCCGCGCTCCACGCAGGTCCGCGCCAGTTCGGTCAGCAGGGCCTTGCCGTAGCCGCCGCCGCGTAGTTCCGGGCGTACGTAGAGGTCCTCCAGGTAGATCCCGTGGACCCCGCGCCAAGTGGAGAAGTTGAGGAACCACAGGGCGAACCCGGCGGTCTCGCCCTCCGGGGTCTGCGCGAGGAACGCGAAAGCCGCCGGGCGCTCGCCGAACAGCGCCTCGTGCAACTGCGCCTCGGTGGCGCGGGCTTCGTCCAGGGCCTTCTCGTACTCCGCGAGCTCACGGATCATCGTGTGGATGACGGGGACGTCGGCGGGTGTGGCGTTGCGAATCATGCGCGCAGACTAACCAAGGGCCCCCGGCGCCAGCAGGGTCCGGGCGATCTCCGTCATCTCGGGGCTCAGCCGGCGGGCGCCCTCCGCCACCGTCCAGAGGCTGTTCTGCAGGACGCGTCCCAGGGTCCAGGCGCGCGCCCGCTCCCGGTCCCGCGCCATCCCCAGCGCATCGGTCATCAGGTCGAACCGGCGCAGCAGCCGGCCCTCCCCGAAGCGGTTCCACAGGGCGGGCAGCAGCTCGAAGCCCGGGTCGCCCGCGAGCGGCTTCGGGTCGATCGCCAGCCAGGGTTCGCGGTCCGCCGCCAGGACGTTGTCGAAATGCAGGTCCCAGTGGAGCAGCCGGTCCCCCGGTTCGTCCGCCACCTCCCGTACGGCTGCCGCGCAGCTCTCCAGCAACCGCCGTTCCGCTCCGTCGGCCAGGGAGCCGGCGGCCTCCGGTACGTGGTCGAGCATCCGGGCCGTGATGTCGGCGAGCCGCCGCGTCCCGTCCGGTGCGGGTACGGAGGTCAGCCGGGCGAGCAGCCCCGCGATGACCTCGGTCGCCGCCAGGACGTCCGGTACCGAAGCCAGCGGCCTGCCCTCGTCCAGCCGTTCCAGGAGCATGGTCCCGGTCGCCGGGTCGTGGTCGAGGAGCCGGACGGCGCCCCGGCCGCCCCAGGCCCGCAGCGCGACCGGCTCCCCCTCGGTCTCCGCGTCCACCTCCTGCAGCTTCAGTGCGGCCCGCGCTCCGTCGGCCGTACGCACCACGGGCAGCACGACCGCGACCCGTCCCCGCATCGGCGGGCCCTCCTGCCGCAGCCCCCACCTGTCCAGGAACTCCCGGGCCAGGTCCGCTGCGGGGTGCGCATCAGGTACGGGGTGCGTGTCCGCCGCTCCGCCACTCGTCGCGCCGCCGCCGTCCGCCACGGAGCGCGGCCCGCCGTCCGCCGCCACGCCGTCGCCCGTCTGTTCGCTCACGTCCCGTTCCCTCTCCCTCGGCCCGGCGCATCGGCAGGCCCGGCCCCGCACACTGGCTCCGCGTACCGGCCCCGCCCACCGCCCCCGCCCGGCGCGGTGACCCCCGCGCCACCGGGGACGAAGCAGCAGAATCGGCGCATGAACCGCGTCCGCCACGCCGTCGCCTCGTACATCCGCAGCGCCCCGGGCACCTACGTCTGGCTGGTCATCCTCTTCCTCACCACTATCGCGCTGCACCAGATGTCACCCGGGTTCGAGCGGCACTACCTCGGCAGGCGCTCCACCAATATCCATGAACTGTCCACCCACCCCGTCCGGGTGCTGATCCAGAGCGCGATGTACATCGACGGCGGTGGCTGGATCTCGTACGCCGTGCTCTACACCGTCTTCCACGCGCCGGCCGAACGCTGGCTCGGCACGCTCCGCTGGCTCTGTGTCGCCGCCCTCGCGCATGTCCTCGCCTCCTTCATCAGCGAGGGCGCCCTGCTCTGGGCGATCCACCACCACCGGGCCCCCGAATCGGCCGTCAACACCCTGGACGTGGGCGTGAGTTACGCGCTCGCCGGGGTGATCGCCGTACTGACCTACCGGATCGCACGTCCCTGGCGCTGGGTGTATCTGGCCGGGGTACTCGTGGGGTCCGGCCTGCCGCTGTTCACCGACCGCACCTTCACCGACCTGGGCCACTTCGCCTCGGTCCTCATCGGGCTGGCCTGCTACCCGCTGACCCGGCACATCGGCGCCGCCCCGTGGAACCCGCTGAACCTGCTGCCCCTCCTGCGGCGCTACGCTCCCGGCAACCGCCGGCGGAACACCGAACGGCCCTGATCAAGCGGTCCGACCCGGCGGACCGGTCCAGAAGGCAGAGGTCCCCATGCGCTCCACAGTCAGTGGCACAGTCAACGGCACCGTCAACGGCGGCATATCGTTCTGGTACGCGGACCGGGGCACCCCTCTCGCCCGCGAGCCGCTGCCGGGCGACGCGAGCACCGACGTGGTGATCGTCGGCGGCGGGTACACCGGGCTGTGGACGGCGTACTACCTCAAGAAGGCCGTCCCGTTCCTCAACATCACCGTGCTCGAAGCCCGGTTCTGCGGGTACGGCGCGTCCGGCCGCAACGGCGGCTGGCTCTACAACGGCATCGCGGGCCGCGACCGGTACGCGAAGCTGCACGGCCACGAAGCGGCCGTCCGTCTCCAGCAGGCCATGAACGACACGGTGGCGGAGGTCGTCAGGACAGCGGCCGACGAGTCGATCGACGCCGACATCCAGCAGGGCGGCGTACTCGAAGTCGCCCACACACCGGCCCAGTTGCGGCGGCTCAAGGACTTCCACGCGGCGGAGACCGCCTTCGGCGAGACCGACCGCACCCTGCACGGCGCCCGCGAGACCGCCGAGCGGATCCGGGTCACCGGGGCCATCGGCTCGACCTGGACCCCGCACGGCGCGCGGCTGCACCCGGCGAAACTGGTCCAGGGCCTGGCCGAGACCGTCGAGGCACTCGGCGTCACCCTCCACGAGTCGACCCCGGTCACCGAGATCAGGCCCAAGCACGCGGTCACCCCGTACGGAACGGTCCGCGCGCCCTACATCCTGCGCTGCACCGAGGGATACACGGCCGGTATCAAGGGCGCCCGGCGCAGCTGGCTCCCGATGAACTCCTCGATGATCGCCACCGAGCCGCTGCCGCAGTCCGTCTGGGACACCATCGGCTGGGAGGGCGGCGAGACGCTGGGCGACATGGCGCACGCGTACATGTACGCGCAGCGCACCGCCGACGGCCGGATCGCGCTCGGCGGACGCGGTGTCCCGTACCGCTACGGCTCGCGCGCCGCCCGCTCCGACCGCGCCGGGCGCACCGAGCCCGCCACCATCGAAGCGCTGCGCGAGATCCTGGTCCGCTTCTTTCCGGCCACGGCGGGCGTACGGATCGACCACGCCTGGTCGGGGGTGCTCGGCGTCCCGCGCGACTGGTGCGCGACCGTCACCCTGGACCGGTCGACGGGCCTCGGCTGGGCGGGCGGGTACGTCGGTTCAGGTGTGGCCACCGCCAATCTGGCCGCCCGTACGCTGCGTGACCTGATCCAGCAGGACTCCGGCCAGTCCGGGCCTACCGACCTGACCACGCTGCCCTGGGTGAACCACAAGGTCCGCAACTGGGAGCCAGAGCCGCTGCGCTGGCTGGGCGTGCACGGGATGTACCGGGCGTACCGGGCGGCGGACGCCCGCGAACTGACCGCCCGCAGCACGGCGACCGACCGGATCGCCATGCTGGCGGACCGGATCGCGGGGCGCTGAGGGCCTGCTTGCCGCGTCTTCCGCAAGCCCCGCCCCGCCCCGCCCAGCCCAGCCCCGTCCCCCCGCAAGTCCCCCGGTACGGAAGGTAATCGGGAGTTCACGGTCGGCTCACGCGTGGTAGACACAGAGCAGGCACAGAGCAGGCACAGCAGTGCAGTGACGGTCCCGGGCGTCTCGGTGCCCGGGACCGCTTACCGGGGGGATGCGGTATGTCCGGGGACCGGCGGGGCGGGGACCGGCAGGGTGAGGCGGCGAGAGGGAGCGCGCCAATGGGCCCTGACGGCATGAGAGTCGGTGGTGTCGGGGACGTGGAGGGGGGCGCTGCCGGTCCGGACTCATCGGCCGGGTTCGGGCCGCCCGAGGTGCTGGGGGCGTCCGGCGGGCCGAGCGGTTACGGCGGCCTGGAAGGTCACAGCGTTCACAGCGGTTACGGCAGTGACAGCGGCCCCAGCAACCCCACCGAACCCGGTGGATTCGGCCCGCCGCCGCCCGCCGCTCCCCCGATGCCGGCCGTCCCGCCCACGCCTCCCACCCCGCCCGCCCCGGCGGACCCGATGCGGGCCGCGGCCGTGGCGCTGCTCAACCTCAGCGGGCTGGGCCTCGGTTATCTGCTGCTCAGGCGGTGGCCCGCCCTCGCTGTGTGCTGGGCGGCGACCGGTGCGCTGCTGGTGCTCGCCCTGCCCGCGGACCCGGACGGTGTGCCCGCCGGCGTACTCGTCGCGTACCTCGGCGTGCTGGTCCTGGCCGCGGCCCACGGCGCGTACCGCGCTCTGCGGCACCACATCATCCGGCCGCCGCGGTCGCCCGTCGCACTCGCGCTCGGCCTGGTGCTGCTGGCCGCACCGGTCGGCGGTGCCGTGCTGTACGAAGGGGCGCGCGACGAGGCCGCCCAGCAGCTGCTCCTCGACCGGCTCGCCGACGCGGACCGGCTGGTCACCCAAGCGAAGAGCGAGGACTTCCCGGTGGCCCGGGTGTCCTACGGCAAGGCCCTGGCCGCGTACCACGACCTCGGCGTCCACCACCCGGGCTCCCGCGCCGCCCGCCGCGTCCCGGCGTCGCTGCACACGTACTACGAGACGGTAGCCACCCCGTTCCGCGAGAAGAAGTACTGCGCCGCCGTCGAACCGCTCGCCTATCTGCGGACGGTGCCCGGGACCTACGGCAGGAAGCAGCTGGGCGCACTGGCCGGATGGCCCGACGACAAGCTCGCCACCTCGCTGTACGAGTGCGGGGTGACCGGCCTCGGCACCGGGAAGGACGTCGTGTCACCGACCGGGAGCCTCGGGCAGCTGCTCACGGCCTTCCCCGCGTCCCGGCAGGCCGCGAAGGTCGAACCGGCCGTCAGCTCCGCGATCGACAAGGCCGCGGGCGAGCTGAAGGGGTCCGCGCCGTGCGCGGCCAACGACCGTCTGAAGAACCTCCAGGGACAGGCCGTCGGCCTGCCGGGCAAGGAGGCGGGCGTGGACGCGGCGCTGACGGACGCGCTGCGCGAGGACGCGGCGACCGCGGGCCGGAAGGTCCAGGCGGGTACGTACATCTGCGGTCTCGACCAGTACCGGAAGGGCGACTTCGGCGGAGCGCTGAAGACGCTGACCGACTTCGCGAGCGCCTACCGCGGCGACCGGAACCGCGCCCGCGCCCAGAAGACCGCCATCGCCGCGGAGATCGCGCAGAGCGAGCCGGGGGCGGGCAAGCGGCTGCCGTCGATGGCGTCCGGCGGCAGCATCCCGGTGACGATCAGCAACGACAGCCCGGACGAGGTCGAGATCCTCTACACCGGCCCGGTCACCGGCAGCTTCACCCTCAAGGCGTGCAAGGGCTGTTCGGCGTACTCCAGCAGCGCATCGGCGCAGACGAACGCCTGCAAGGGCGGCAGGAGCTACCCGGAGCGGACCATCTCCCTGCCGCCCGGCACCTCGTACTTCCTGCACAAGTCCCTGAACAGCTCGACCACCACATCGGGCAGCAACACGGCCAGGATCCAGCCGGGTTACACGTACACGGAGTGCGCGTACGTGGTCCAGGGCACCGGTTCGGGCTATACGTCCTGAACCGGCCCGGTCCCGTACGTATGTGATCCACCGGCCAGGGGCGGCGCCGGCTCAGAACCCGGTGCCGCCCGTGAGAACGTCCCGGGCGTCCGGCATGGCAGGCCGCCCGCCGGACTCAGGGTCCGGGTTCTGGCCCGGGTCCTGGTCCGGGTCCGGGTTCTCGGCGGCGAGGGTGAGCGCCCTGAGCCCCACGACCAGCCCGGAGCGTACGTCCACCGGCAGCCGGCCCACCAGCGCGGCGACTTCGCGGTGGCGGTGCTCAAGGACCGTGGCGACCAGCGCCGCGCCCTCGTCGGTGGTCCGCAGCACGACCTCCCGCCGGTTGGCCGGGTTGGCCTTGCGGTCGACCAGCCCGCCCGCCTCCAGCCGGTCCACCATCCGCATCGCCGTCGACGCGTTGACCTCCAGGACGGCCGCGAGCGCCGCCAGCTTCACCGGCCCGCTGGAGTCGAGCACCACCAGGGTCCGCAGCTGCGGAAGGGTCAGCGCGCTGCCGACCTCGGCGAGGGCACGCGCCGAGAGCCCGACGAGCAGCCGCGCGGCGGCCATCACGGCTGCGGTGACCTCGTCGGTCTCGTCCCCGGCCGCGCCCCTGGCTCCGTTCCCCGCCACACCCGCGGACACGTCTCCGGCCGCACCCCCGGACACGTCACCGGCCACGCCCCCCGACATGCCTCCGGCCGCGTCCTCGGCCATGCCCCCGGTCGCGTCCCCGGCGCGGCTGCCCGCAGCCGTCTGCTCGCCCGTCATGCGGTCCGTCCACCGTTTCCGGCCGCCGGGCTGTCCACCCGGGCGGTCCTGTCGGCCGGGGTCCACCCCGGCTGCTCATCAGGCCGTACATCAGGCTGTTCGGCAGGCCGTTCGTCAGGCCCTTCGGCAGACCCTTCGTCAGGCCGTTCGTCAGACTGACCAGCGGGCGCGTTCATCGGACCGCGCCCATCATTGCAGTCTGCAATGATAGTCTCGGTCCCGCGCACCACGCACCGCTCGGACGTGCCGCTCAGGCACCCCGCTCGACACACCGCTGATCCGTACCTCACCAGTATCCGGGCATCCGTACCCGACACCTCGCGCGCCACGGACCGCCCCACCCGTACTGCCGCCCTCCGCACAGGGCACCGGCAGCTCCCTGGGCAATGACGCCCTCAGGGTCTTCCGCCCGGAAGGCCCCACGCCCGCGCGTGAACCCACTCGGTACGCAGGACACCGGCACCCGCCCCGTCGCGGTGGACCGGTGGCCTTCTTCCGTGTGCCCGCGACGGCTCTGCCCCTGCCTGCACCACCGACGGAGGAGAACCCGTGATTCCGCACCCCCCTGCCCCGGACCCCGCACACACCCCCGGCCGGCTCGCCCCTCCCCCACAGAAGGTGAAGAGCCTGGCGGACTTCCGTGTCCCGCCCCGGGTCGCGCTGATCGCCGTACTCGCCCTGCCGGTCGGCGCCGCCGCGGCGCTCGTGGCCGTGGGGCTGCTGAAGCTGATCGAGCTCTTCACCAACCTCTGCTTCCACGGCCGGTTCGCCTTCGGCGCCACCACCCCTGGCTCCACCTCGCACTGGTGGCTGATCCTCTTCATGCCCGTCGTGGGCGGGCTGGTCATCGGCCTGATGGCCCGGTACGGATCGGAGAAGATCCGCGGCCACGGAATGCCGGAGGCCATCGAGTCGATCCTGTTCGGCGCCAGCAAGGTGCAGCCCAGGCTGGCGGTGCTCAAGCCCGTCTCGTCGGCCATCGGTATCGGCACCGGCGGGCCGTTCGGCGCCGAGGGACCGATCATCATGACCGGCGGGGCGGTCGGTTCGATACTCGCCCAGTTCCTCCATGTCACCACCGACGAACGCAAGACCCTGCTGGTCGCGGGCTCCGCCGCCGGTATGGCGGCCACCTTCAACTCCCCGCTGGCCGCGATCCTGCTCGCCGTCGAGCTGCTGCTCTTCGAGTGGCGCCCCCGCTCGTACATCCCCGTGGCGGTCGCCGCGGTCACCGCGACGCTGGTCCGCGGTCCGATCCTGGGCACCGCCCCGCTCTTCGCCGGCGCCCATGTCCCGGACCGGCTGCCGCTCTCCGCATACGGGCTGTGTCTGGTCTCCGGGATCGGCGCCGGGCTGCTCGCACTCGGCGCGACAGCGCTGGTGTACTTCTCGGAGGACATGTTCGCCAAGCTGCCGCTGCACTGGATGTGGTGGCCGGCCATCGGCGGCCTGATCATCGGCGTCGGCGGGCTCTTCGAGCCCCGCGCGCTGGGCGTCGGGTACGACGTCATCGACCAGCTCCTCACCGGCCGGGCCACCGTGGGGCTGATCATCGGCATCCTGGTGGTCAAGACCCTGATCTGGGGCCTCTCGCTGGGCTCGGGGACCTCGGGCGGCGTACTCGCCCCGATGTTCATGATCGGCGGGGCGCTCGGCGCGGCCGAGGGGCTGGTCTTCCCGGCCGTGAGCCCCGGCTTCTGGGCCCTGGTCTCGCTGGCCGGGGTACTCGGCGGAGTCATGCGCTCCCCGCTGACCGGCATCGTCTTCTGCCTCGAACTGACCCATGAGATGAACGCCCTGCTCCCCATGGTGATCACCGCGTCCTCCGCCTACCTCCTCTCGGTGATCATCCTCAAGCGCTCGGTCCTCACCGAGAAGCTCGCCCGCCGGGGTCTGCACCTCACCCGGGAGTACTCGGTGGACCCGCTGGAGGTCCATCTCGTACGGCAGCTCGAATCCCCCATCACCGCGACGTTCCGCACCGACGAGACGGTGGCCGACATCAAGCGGGAGCTGGCCGCTCCGCACGGCAGCCATGACGTCGACGGCTTCCTCGCCCAGCGGCTCTACCCCGTGATGGACCCGGCGGGACATCTGGCCGGTGTCGTCACCCGCTCCGACTTCCTGTTCAGCGCCCCTGACGACCCCACCCCGCTCGGCGAACTCGCCAGGCCCGCGGTGACCGCGTACCCCGACGAGACCCTGCGCACCCTCGCCAACCGTATGGCGGCGCACCACGTCACCCGGGTGGTGATCGTCGGCCGGGACGATCCGGACCGGCTCGAAGGGCTGCTCAGCCTGCGGCAGTTGCTCGAAGCCCGCCGGATAGACCTGCATGAGGAGCAGCACGCCGAGCGCTTCCTCAGCCTCGTACCGCGCAGGTTCCAGCAGGGCGTGCTCCAGCGGCAGGACGGATAGCGGCGGCCGGGCCGGGCCAGGACCGGCCCGGCCCGGATCGCACGGCGGGGCGGCCGATGCGCGTACCGGCCACCGCACGGCGCTGTTCGCGTACGGCCTCTTGTCAGCGCCCCGGACGCACAGCAGACTGCTGCCCGAGGGACAGACATTGGATGTCTAGACCATTCTGGGTCATTCATTCCCCTCCCTGTCCCCTGCATCCGCTGCGCCCAAGGACCGAAGGAGCACTCATGGGAACGGGAACGCCTTTCGGGCGACGATCCGTACTGGCCATAGGGGCAGGCGTGGCATCCCTGCCGCTCCTGCCCGCCGCACCCGCGGCCGCCTCCCCCGCGCAGGGCGGCACCAGCACTGACGCACTCGGGAAAGGTCGGATTAATCCCGCGCGTATCCCTCCCGCCTCGCAGATCGCGGTCAGCGCGTCCGACACCCCGGACACCATCGTGCGCAAGGCGGCCCATGTCGTCCCCCGGCCCTCCCAAGTCGCCTGGCAGCAGCGGGAGGTGACCGCCTTCACGCACTTTGGCATGAACACCTTCACCGACCGCGAGTGGGGCTCGGGCGCCGAGGACGAGGCGACCTTCGACCCGTCGGGGATGGACGCCGACCAGTGGATGCGCGCCTACCGGGCGGCCGGCGCCCGCCAGGTGATGTTCACGGCCAAACACCACGACGGCTTCGTCCTCTACCCGACCCGCTACACCAACCACTCGGTGATCGCGAGCCCTTGGTGGATCCGCACCCGGGGCTGCTCCGCCGCCGAACGCGACGCCACCGCCAAGGCCCGGGCCCAGGCCGAGAAGCGCCGCTCCGACGATCCGGCCGCCTACTGGCGGGCCCGGAACGCCGGCTGCCGCAACCCCCTGGGCGACGTCCTCGGCACCTATCTCAAGGCCGCCCGCCGGGCCGGTCTCAGGGTGGGCGTCTATCTCTCCCCCGCCGACGGCTCCGAGCAGCCGCACGCCTGGCACGCCCGGTACGTCGAGGAGATCCGCGCGAAGCAGGCGTCGGGCCAGTCGCTCAGCATCGAGGAGCAGGCCACCGTCGACGACGGCGACCGCGCCCCCGGCGGCCAGGGCCGTTACGGCAGCGGAAGCCCGGTCGTCCGCCGTACGATCCCGACCCTGGTCCCCGGCGACGACCGGGCGGACGCGCTCGCCGCGCACCGCATCCCGTCCTTCACGGTGCGGGCCGACGACTACAACGCGTACTACCTGAACCAGCTCTACGAACTCTTCACGCAGTACGGCCCCATCGACGAGTTGTGGCTCGACGGCGCCAACCCCTGGACCGACGCGGGGATCACCGAGAAGTACGACTTCACCGCCTGGTTCAGGCTCATCCACGCACTCTCCCCCGACACCGTCACCTTCGCGGGACCGCAGGGCACCCGCTGGATCGGCAACGAGAACGGGGTGGGCCGCACCACCGAGTGGAGCGTCACGCCCGCCACCGCCGACCCCGCGACCGCACACGGCGAAGGGCTGCTCCCGGACGGCGCGAGTGCCGCCGACATCGGCTCCCGCGACAAGATCACCGCGCCCGGGGTCGAGTACCTCCAGTGGTTCCCCGCCGAGGCGGATGTCTCGCTGCGGCCCGGCTGGTTCTTCCACGCCGACGAGAAGCCCAAGACCCCGCAGCAACTCCTCACGATCTACGAGGAGTCGGTGGGCCGCAACGCCGTACTGCTGCTGAACGTCCCGCCGGGCCGGGACGGCCGCATCGCCGCACCCGACGTGGCCTCGCTCACCGCGTTCGGCGACTCTGTCACCGCGACGTACGGCCGCAACCTGCTCACGTCGGGACCCGGCCGCACCCCTCTGCTCACGGCGGGCCGGGGCCGCCGCGATCCGGTCCTGCGCACTCTCACCGACGGCCGGCTCACCACCGCCTGGTCGCCCTCGCACGGGGCCACCACGGGCGCCGTCACCGTACGGCTCTCCACGGCCAGGACCTTCGACCGCGTCCGGCTCGGCGAGGACATCACCAGGGGCCAGCAGGTGGAACGGTTCGCGGTCGACATCTGGACCGGCACCGCCTGGCAGCAGACCACGGCCGGCACGACGATCGGTTACGCCCGGATCCTGTCCCTGCCCGAGCCGGTGACCTCGGACGGCATCCGCGTCAGAATCCTCCAGTCCCGCGCCACCCCGCGCCTCGCGTCGGCGTCACTCCATCTGAACGTGCCACCGGAGTGAGGCAGAGGGGAGGACGGGAGGGGGACGGCCCGGAGGGGGACGCCAAGGTAAGGCTACCCTTAGCATAACTGCATGCCGATATCAGAGAAGAACTCTCCGACAGGGACGAGCCAGGCCGGGAGCCCGCACCCGGTGGCCGGTGGACGACACGGCCACGGCCCGGGTGTGCTCTCGGTGGTGCGCTCATCCGATGTGACCCCGATGATGCGGCGCGTGACCCTGGGCGGGCCCGACCTGGCCCGCTACCACGAGGGACCGAACATCAAGCTCCTGGTGCCACCGGGCAACTCCCCGCACTGGGAGTGGCCCGACTCCGCCCCCGCCTCAGGACCCGGGCAGCCGGGACCGGTGAAGCGCACCTTCAGCGTCCGGCGCTTCGACGCGGCGGCCGGCGAACTGGACATCGACTTCCTGCTGCACGGCGAGGGCCCGGCCGCCCGCTGGGCGGAGCGCGCGGTCGCCGGGGACGTGCTCGGGGTGCTGGGCGTGGGCGGAGTCAGCCCGCAGCCGGCCGACTGGTACCTGATCGTGGGGGACCACTGCGCGCTCCCGGCCGTGGCCAAGCTGCTGCCCGAACTCCCCGCCGACGCCCGGGGAGAGGTCTTCGTCTCGGTCCCCGGCGACACCGAACGGCAGGAGCTGCTCGCTCCCGCCGGGGTACGGGTGCACTGGCTGCCCCCGGAGGAGGCGGACGGACGGAACGGAATGGCGGACGCGGTACGGGGCGCGGACTGGCCGGACCACGACCGGGTGTTCGCCTGGGTCGCGGGCGAGTCCGCCCAGGTCCGCGAGGTCCGCTCCTGGCTCCGCCGCGAGCACGGCCTGAGTCACCGTCAGCACCTGGCCATCGGCTACTGGAAGCGCGGCCTGGCCGAGGACATCTACCACGACCGCAGCGACAACGACCGGGACGAGGACTACTACCGCATCTCCGCGGAGTCCCGGGGGCGCGCGGCGCGGTGAATCAAGCACGGTGACGGGAAAAGCCATCGGCCGACGGGCCGGCCCCGGTGAGCTTCACCGGGCCGGCTGCCCGCCACGCTCATCCGGCCCGGTCTCCCGGCCACCCGCTCCGGAACCGTCCGCCCGGGAGTCGTCGACGATCCGCTGCAGCGCCGCGACCTGACGCTCCAGGGCTTCGCGGCCCGCGGCGCTGAGGTTCACCCAGGTACGGGGGCGCTTGCCCACGTAGCCCTTGCGCACCTCCACGTAACCGTGCGAGGACAACGTGCCCACCTGCTTGGACAGCGCCGACGCCGACAGCCCCGCCGTCTCCCGCACCCAGCCGAACTCCGCCCACTCCGTACCGGCGAGCAGCGAGACGATCGACAGACGGGTGGGTTCGAGCAGCACCGGGTCGAAGTCAGGACGATCCATCGGGCGCCCCGGCTCGTCCGCGCTCCCCGCCCGCGGCGAGGGAGGACAGCCCCTGCTGGAGACGGCCCCCGAAGAGGATCAGGACCGCGCCGAGCACGGCGCCGACGACCGTCCGCGCATACGGGAAGGAGAGCCCGGAGTGCGGTACGAAGGCGGCGACGGCCCCGATGACCACCACCGCCAGGATGATCACCCGGCTCCACAGCGCGAACCGGGGCGAGATCGCGTCCCGCCGCACCCTGGTCCGCCGCCCCAGCAGGGCGGAGCCCCACCTGCTCCGCAGCAGCGCCGCATAGGCGACGGCGAGGGCGGCGAAGGCGATGTTCACCACGGACTCCACGCCCGAACCGAAGAAGTCGGGCGCCGCGAGCAGCGCGAAGACGGCGAGCCCGAAGAGAACGGCCACCCAGCGCGACTCCTGCACCGAGCCCACCGCCTCCTCCCGTCGCCGCTGGACGTCCTGAAGGGCACGGGATGCCTCTTCCGGTGTGGGGTGTCGGGTCATGACGTCCTCCTTGGGTTTCCTGACCAGAACTCGTTTCCTGTAAGGAAAGTAGTTTCCTGAGAGAGTCGGCGTCAAGTGGGAGAAGCCCAGGACATGGAGGACGCCAAGCGCGACTTCATGGGCTGAGGGCAGCGACTTCCTGCCGGTGAACCTGTTCCGCGATCCGTTCGGGGCGCCGATGACGCCGACGACGGCGGGCGAGCTGTTCGGCCATTTGCAGAAGCGGGCGAAGCCGACGTGGAAGGCCGGGCCCCGGACCCGGCAGATCGTGGATGCCCTGGACCGCGAGGGAGGAGCAGGCGTGCCCCTCCCTCGCGGAGCGAGGGTGTGTCAGATCCCGAAGGGCTGGCGTAGCGGATGGTGCCGCTGGGCAGCGGGTGTGCCGGGTCGAGGGTCATGACCATCATGGCCTCGTCCGGGACGTCGATCGTCAGGTCGATGCCGTGGGTGGAGGCGCGGGTGAAGCCGAAGCGGGGGTAGTACGCCGGGTGTGCCCCATGACGGTGACGTAGTGCTCGCCCTGGTCCTTGGCGGCCTTGAGGGCGGCGCGGATGGCGGCCGAGCCGGCGCCGCTGTTCTGGTACTCGGGGAGTACGGCGCACGGGGCCAGGCACAGGGCCGGGGTGTCGCCGATGTGGCAGCGGGTCAGCAGCGCGTGGCCGACGATCTTGCCGTGCTCGTCGGTGGAGACCAGGGACAGGCCCTCGATCCAGGAGGAGTCGGCACGCAGGGTGTCGACGAGGTCGGACAAGGCATCCCCTGGCTCGCGGACCGTTTCGCCGTTAGGACCGCCCCCAGCACCTGCTGATCCATCCCGGCGCTGCCCCCGACCTCACGCATGGAGGCGATGACCAGCCACACCACCACGAGCATGCAGACGGCCGTGTCCGCCCGTACCGCACCAGTGGAGCGTGGGTATCGGCGACAGAGGACAGGCCCGGGTAGTACAACCGGCGCCGAACTGGCGGGGGCCACCACGATGGTCGCCGAATACGTGCCCACCTGGCGCCGTGGTTTCTACACCTCGATCCCCGATGCGGCCCCGGGAGGTGACGCCGGCCTTCTTCACCATCACGGGCCACCACGCCCATGCCTATGTCCCCAGCACCTTCGCGCTCAGCCACCTCACCAAGACCTTGAGGAAGCGGGACTCGCCCTGCCGCCCCGTACAGGTAGCTGCACCCTATGATCGGCAGCAGGCTGGATGTACCGCCCGCAGCGGCTTCCCTAGCGTTGCCTCAGTCGGTGCTCCGGCCGTGGACGAGCAGCGCCGGCAAGGGAGTTCAGGTGAGTTCATGGGGACGCTCACGGGAACGCCACCCGCACCGCTTCGCGGTTGACCGGCATCGCCCCGAGGGACAGGTGGAGTTCGCCCCGGGCACCGGCCGTACTCCCCCACCGACCACCACGTCCTGCCCGGCATGGCGCCGGTGCACCCAGCACAACAACCACTTCCCGAAAGGGTGGGAAATGTCGGCAAGTTCGATACCCGAGGAAGAACTCGCATGGCTGGACGCGACGGCGCAGGCCGACCTGGTCCGCCGGAAGGTGCTGTCGCCGACCGAGCTCGTGGAGGCGGCGATCCGGCGGATCGAGCGGCTCGACCCCAGGATCAACGCCGTGGTCACACCGCTGTTCGAGAAGGCTCTCGCCGCGGCGGCTGCGCCCGGACTGCCGGACGGCCCCTTCCGCGGGGTGCCCATGCTGCTCAAGGACTTCCTCTGCCTCACCGAGGGCGATCCCGCCTACGGGGGGATGCGCGCGCTGCGGGACCGGGACTGGCGCGCCCCTGAGGACTCCGCCCTCGCGGCCCGTTTCCGCGCGGCCGGGTTCGTGTTCTGCGGAAAGACGAACCTCCCCGAGCTGGCCACCAGCACCACCACGGAACCGCTCGCGCACGGGGCGACGAGGAACCCCTGGGACCTCACCCGCTCCCCCGGGGGCTCCAGCGGTGGGTCGGCGGCCGCGGTGGCCGCGGGCATGGTCCCGGTGGCACACGGCAACGACATGGCGGGCTCGATCCGGATGCCGGCCAGCGCCTGCGGAATCGTCGGGCTCAAGCCCTCGCGGGCCCGCACCACCCTGGGCCCCGCATACGGCGAGTACTGGGGCCCGGTGACGCACGAACACGTGCTGACCAGGTCGGTCCGCGACACCGCGGCCGTGCTGGACGCGACGGCGGGGCCCGCGACCGGCGACCCGTACACCGCCCCGCCCGCCCTGCGGCCCTACCGCGAAGAGGTCGGCGTCGATCCCGGCGTCCTGCGGATCGGGTTCCGTACGACCCCGCCGGGTGCGGCGGAACCGGCCCACAAGGACTGTGTGGCGGCGGTCGAGCACACGGCCCGCCTGCTCGACTCGCTCGGCCACCGCGTCGAGCCGACGAGCGCCTCCTGCCTGGACAACCCGGCCCTTTTCGAGGCGCTGGTGCCACTGTTCGCGGCGGCCGTGGCCTGGGAGCTCGACCAGTGGTCCGAGCTCGTCGGTGAGCGCCTGGAACCGGCGGACCTCGAACCGATGAACGCCATGCTGGCCGAGACGGGCCGCTCGGTCACGGCCGCACAGTGGCTCTCCGGTACCCAGGCGTGGCAGCGGTGGGCGCGCGGCGTGGCAGGGCTCTGGGACGAGGAGGTGGATGTGCTGCTCACACCGACGCTGCCCGCGCCGCCCGCGGTACTGGGCGAACTCGCGCCCACGGGGAAGAGCCCCGAGGAACTGGTGGCCGCCGTGAGCGGGGGCATCGCCTTCACGGTGCCGTTCAACATCACCGGCCAGCCCGCCATCTCCCTCCCGCTGTACCGCAGCGACGACGGACTGCCGATCGGCGTGCAGCTCGTCGCCGCCTACGGACGGGAGGACGTACTGATCCGGCTGGCCTCACAACTCGAACAGGCCGCCCCCTGGTCGGGGGAGCACCCTCCGTCCTTCGACTGAACGAAAACGAATCGGTCCGGAAGGGGCGAACGCTGTCCGCCGTGCCCCCCGTGACGTGGTGAACCCGGAAAGGATCGACATGTTTCATCTTGATCATCTCTGCCTGGGCGTCCCCGAGTTGGACGACGGCGTCCGCCGGGTGCGGGAGGAGACGGGACTCGCCCACTACGACGGGGGCGTCTTCCCCAACGGACTCGCCAATACGGTCTTCCCGCTCGGCGGGGACGTCTACCTGGAGGTCGAGTCGGTGACGGGCCACGCAGCCGGGCCTGACGCGGGGGCCGCCTGGTTCGACCGGGCGGTCGCGGACGGCGACCGGTGGATGTTCTGGAGCCTGCGCGCCGACACCCTGGAGGAGCTGGAGGCGGTCGCGCAGCGGCTCGGTGGCGAGGTGCTGCGGGCGCCGGGCCGCGTCCAGCCCGACGGCACCCAGCGCCTCATCACCACCGCGCCGGGCGCCGACCGCGCGCTCGACGCGTGGCGGCGGGGACTGCCGAACTGGTACTACCGCCACGACCCGGCCACCCATCCGGACCGCGGCGCGGTGGAGCACGGGGATCGCGGGGCGGCGGTGGTCCGGCTGGAGATCAGCGCCGACACCGAAGAACTGCGGGAGCACAGCGGTGCCGAGACCTTCGAGCGGCTACCGCTGGTGATGGTGCCCGGCCCGCCCGGCGTGCACGCGGTCACGGTACGTACCGCCTCGGGGCGCGAGGTGACGCTGCGCAGGGACCCGGCGGCCCTGTAGCGCCGTCGGGGCCCGGCCGGGACTCCGGCCGTGGGTTCCGTCACTACGTGAACCTCCCACGGCCCGGCCGCCACAGGGCCCGTACGAGCACGACGTCACCTTCGGAAAGGTGGGAACAGATGGCAAGCATCGCTCTCTTCGGCGCCACCGGGATGATCGGCAGCCGTATCCTCGGCGAGGCCCTCGACCGTGGCCATGAGGTCCTGGCCGTCGTCCGCGATCCCTCCCGGCTGACCACGGCCCACCCGGCGCTGAGGCTGGTCACCGGAGACGTCCTCGATCCGTCGTCGGTCCTTTCCGCGGCTGACAGCCAGGATGTGGTGGTCAGTGCGGTCGGCGGTGGGCACGGCGACGCCGCGGGGCACCTGGCGACCGCCGAACCCGGCGCGAGGGCGCTCGTGGCGGGGCTGCGCGCACTCGGGCACGGCGACGCCCGCCCACGTCTGATCTCAGTCGGTGGGGCCGGGCCGTTGCGGACCTCCGACGGCAGGCCGCTGTGGGACACCGAGGGGCTGCCGGAATCACTGGTGCAGATCATGCACGCGCACGGTGACGCCCTCGATTACCTCCGCACCGTCAGCGATGTGCGCTGGACGGTCATCAGCCCGTCCGCATTCGTCGGGCCCGGTTCCCGTACCGGCACGTACCGCAGCGCCCTCGACGACCTCATCGTCGG
Organism: Streptomyces sp. NPDC059398; assembly: GCF_042751845.1. Taxonomy (NCBI): domain Bacteria; kingdom Bacillati; phylum Actinomycetota; class Actinomycetes; order Kitasatosporales; family Streptomycetaceae; genus Streptomyces; species Streptomyces sp. NPDC059398. Next base: position 29,686 of record NZ_JBHYWP010000046.1, read on the forward strand.
TGAGGACGGCAAGAGCCGGATCTCCACCGAGGACTTCGCAGTCGCGGTCGTCGACGAGATCGAGCACGCACGCCATCCGGACGGCCGGTTCACCGTGGGTTACTGATTGTCCGCGACACCCGTACCCGGCCGCGCTGGACGACGTCCTGCGCGCCTACCGCGCGCTGCTGGCACAGGGCCTTCCGGCGGACCGGATCGTGCTGGTCGGCCACTCGGCGGGCGCCACTCTCGCTCTGTCCGCCCTGCAGCGCCTGCGCGATTCCGGCGACCCCATGCCGGTGTGCGCGGTCGCGCTGTGCCCGATCACCGACTTCACCCTCAGCGGCACGTCGCTGACCACCAACGCGGAGACGGACATCGTCGGCGTGGCGGAACTGCACCACGGCAGTACGTACGTGGGAGCTCCGAACCACCGGCCCCTCAGCCCGGTGTGTCCCGACATCCGGCCGCGCCCGGCGCCCTGAGGCGCAGGAGGGCGATCAGCGTCATGACGGCGAGCGCCACCACGAACCACGCGTAGTCCCGGGTCGCCGCCGCCAGGCCGCCCCCGTGTACGACGAGGACCCCGGCGACGACGGCGGGCAGGCCCATGCCCAGGTAACAGACCACGTAGACCGCCGACAGAACACCGGCACGCTCGTGCTCGGCGACCAGGGGCACGACGGTACGCATCCCTCCCTGGAACCCGGCTCCGAAGCCGACCCCCGACACGAAAGTACCGGCGAAGAACCCGGCGTACGAAGAGAGTTCGACGGCCGTGAGGGTCCCGAGCGACCCCAGGACGAGCAGGGTGACGCCGAGGAACATCAGGGCCCTGGGCGGCACGCGTCCGAGCGAGACGGCGGTGACGGACGAGACCACGGTCAGGACGGACAGGCCGAGGCCGCCGACCACCGCGGAGCCCGAGCCCGAGAGTTCGCGGGCGAGCGCCGGGGCGAGCGAGCCGTAGAAACCACCGAGCGACCACACCGCGAACAGCACGGGCGCCACCGCGAGCAGCGGGCCGCGCAGGCGCCGTGGCACCGCGAGTTCGGGCACGAGGGAGGAGCGCAACCCGGGCGCCCGGCCCCCGGTGTCCGGCAGTACGGCGACCCCGGCGGCCTGCAGGGCGAAGACACCGATGAACACGAGGTAGACGAGGTGCGTGGGGGCCGGCAGATACTGCACGACCAGGCCGGACAGCAGTGCGCCGACGCCGGACCCCAGGCCCGGGGCGACGGCGTTGGCGCGGGTGCCGCGCTCACGGTCGATGTCCAGCATGGCCGCGCCCAGCGCGCCCAGGGCGCCGCCGGTGGCGATGCCCTGCAACACCCGCCCGGTGACGAGCGCGCCGACGCCGCCGGCCGTGCTGAACACCACCATGGCGATGATCTGCAGGGCCAGCGCGGCCAGCAGCACCGGCCTGCGACCGAGGTGGCCGGACGCCCTGCCCAGCACGAGCAGGGCGACCAGGACCACGACGGCGTACACACCGAAGACCACCGTGGTGGTGATCGGGGAGAAGTGCCACCGGGCCGCGTAGAGGGCGTAGACCGGCGTCGGGGCGCTCGACGCGGCGAGGAACGAGACGATGATCGACGCGAACAGCGCCAGGCCGGCGGGGCCGCCCGTACGCCGGACGGTCAAGGGGACGTCATGCGGTGGCGTCGTGGTCTTCATGAACACCTCACAGCACTGCTCCGGGCCCCGGGGACGAGGCCCCCGGGGCCCGGAGCTGCGCTCTATCGAGCCGCGTCGTCTGGGTAGGCGGCGGTCGCCTGGATCTCGACGAGGAGTTCCGGGCTGGCGAGACCGCTGACGCCGATGATCGACCAGGCGGGGTAGGGGGCCTTGACGAGGCGCTGCTTGGCGGCGAGGAAGCCGGACATGTTCTCGCGGATGTCGACGTGATAGCTGGTCACGTCGACCAGGTCGCCGAGGCCGAGGTTCTCCAGCCGGAGGATCTCCTCAAGGCGCCGGATGGCGAGCTCGGTCTGTTCCTCGACGGTCTCCCCGGGGACGCCGTCGGCGCGGCGGCCGATCTGGCCGGAGATGAACAGGTGCCCGTGCGAACGGATCGCGGGGGCGTGGCCGAAGCGCGCGAAGGCGCTGGTGGTCCCTCCGAAGACCGGCGAGTTGTCGGGGACCTCTACGGGGTGGATGGGCATGGCGGGGTGTCCTTTTCTCTGGTGGGTGGGGCCGACATCTGTGCCGACATCTGTGTCGGCTCCGTCGGCCGGGTGGCGGGGTGGCCGGGTGGCCGGGTGGCGGGCCAGGTCGCGGCCGGGGCGGCCCCCGGTCAGTCGCCCCACCGGGAGGAGCCGCAGGCGTGCTCCATCCGGGTCCGGCCGAAGGTCTCGCGTTCGCGCAGGAATTCACCGGGAATCGCGTAACGCGGGCCGTTCCTTGGGTTCTTGGCGGCTTGCGCGACGATCGCGTCGGTGAGGGAGCGGATCATCTCCAGCCGCGGATAGGCGGCGTGGACGACGTCGGCCTGCGCGTCGCTGAGGGCGTCGGCGTAGGTGTTGCCCATCGGGCCGCCGAAGTCGAGCGCGACGCCTTCGCGTACGAGCACGCACAGCGTGCCGCGGCGCTCCGCGATGCCCGACGAGGTGTGCAGGGCGATGGCCTGCCACACCTCGTCGGCCTCCGTATCGGACCGTCCGTGTGCGAGGAGGAAGGCGGCGGCCCGGTCGGCGCCCTCGACCTCGAATCTCTGGGTGTGCGGGCCGTCCGGCGCGACGCCGAGGTCGTGCATCGTGCACGCCGCGAACAGCAGGTCGTCCTCGTAGTCCTGGCCGGCGGCCAGTTCGAGGCGGGCGGCCACGAGTCGGGCGAACAGATAGGTGCGCATGCTGTGGTTGAACACCGAGGGCGATTCCACCGGCCTGATGAGCTGTACGACAGCACCGGCGAGCGGTGTGTCCGGCAGCGCGATCAGGTCGGCGGCCGCCTCGGGGGCCACGTGGCTGTGGGGCGATCCGGTCATGTCCATCAGGCTGGCACGCACGCCCCTGACCAGGTGAGTGGCAATATTGCCTACTGTCGATAGAATAGTGCCATGACGACCCACCGAGTCGCGGTCCTGGCGTTGGACGGTGTCACTCCGCTCGACCTGGCGATCCCGGCGCAGATCTTCAGCACCCGCCCGGAGACCCCGTACGAGGTGAGCGTGTGCGGGCTCGGCTCCGAGGTGGCGACCAACGCCGGCTTCTCCCTCATGACGGAGGGCGGCCTGGACCGGGTACGCGCGGCGGACACCGTGATCGTGCCGGGATACGAGCCGGGGAGCGAGCCGCTGGTACGGCCGCCGGACGAGGTCCTCGACGCACTGGCCGGGACGCGCGACCGGGGCCGGCGGGTGGTGTCGATCTGTACGGGCGCCTTCGCGCTGGCCGCTGCGGGCGTTCTGGACGGGCTGCACGCCACGACCCACTGGCAGCACATCGACGAGCTGGAACGGGACTTCCCCGCCGTCACGGTCGACCGCGACGTGCTCTACGTCGACGAGGGGGACGTGCTCACGTCGGCCGGAGTGTGCTGCGGCATCGACCTCTGCCTGCACCTCGTACGCCGCGACATGGGGGCGCTCGTGGCCAACCGGATCGCCCGCGGCCTGGTGGCCGCCCCACACCGCGACGGCGGGCAGGCCCAGTACATTCCGGCTCCGGTCACCGAGGCCGGGGAGACGTCGCTCTCCGAGACCCGGGGCTGGGCCCTGCGCCACCTCGACGAACCGCTCACGCTCCGCATGCTCGCCCGCCACGGGGGCGTCTCACCCCGCACCTTCATGCGCCGGTTCGCCACGGAGACGGGCACCACGCCCCTCCAGTGGCTGCTGAGCGCCCGCCTCGGCAAGGCACGCGAACTGCTGGAGACGACAGACCACTCGGTGGACCAGGTGGCCCGGGACTGCGGCCTCGGCACGGCGGCCAACCTGCGCCTGCACTTCCGCCGGACCCTCAACACCACCCCCACCGCCTACCGGCGGACTTTCACGCGTTGACACCGCTCGCGCGCAGCGCGTGCACGGCGAGGAGGCCCGCGCTGAGCGCCGTCACGATGCCGCAGCCCAGATGAGTGCCGGTGTGCGAACCACCGAAGGAGGCCGCGAGGTTGACGGCGGTGCTGACGCCTACGATGGCCCACAGAACGGACCGGAAGGCGCTGCGACGGCTCGGCTGCGGGGGCGGGGGCGGGGAAACGAAGTTCGTCATGGGGAAGTCCTCTGCGATTCCGGTGGTCGAAGGCACGCCCGACGCTACGGACCGGTCTCGGCGCCGGACGATCCCGCAGACTGCCCGACCGTGGGTACGGCCAGCTGTCCGGCCGTTGGTACAGCAGGCTGTAACGCTGCGCGGGCGCTCTCGTCGGGCCGCCCGGAGCCTTCCACGCAGGAACCGGAGGCGAGCGAGGAGAGACAAGAGACAGAGGAGGGAAGGATGACGGCAACGTTGTCGCGGACACCGCGCCTCCGCGGAGCGAAGCAGACCGCCACCGCGGTGCTCAGAGCCGCCGGGGCCGCGACCGGTGAGCTGGCCGGCGGCATCGGCACCGCGCTTCCCGCGCTCGCGCTCCTGATTCTGCTGCTGCTCACGGCTGTTGTGTCGCTCACCGGTGCCGGCCTGCTGCTGGTGGGCCCCGCGCTGAGTGCGCTGCACGCCCTGGCCCGGCGCGAACGCCGGCGGCTCGCCCGCCGGGGCCACGAGATCATCGCTCCTGACCCGCCGCCCACGCGCCCACGCGCAGGACTCGTCCACCCCACCACCCGGCGCGAGATGCGCTGGCTGCTCCAGCACGCTTCGGCCGGGCTGCTGTTGGCGCTGACGGGCGTCGTCCTGCCCGTACTCGCGGTGCGTGACACGGCCTTCCCGCTGTACTGGCGGTTCGCCCCGGAGGACACCACCGCCGCTTCCATCGGCATCGGCACCGCGCACACCTGGCTGGACGCGACGGCGGTGGCCCTGCTCGGCGTGGGCTGGATCGCTCTCATCGTGGGGGGCACTCCGGCGCTGGCACGGCTGCAGGCCAAGCCCGCCCGGCGCTTCCTCGCCGCCGATCCCGGCACCGACCTCTCCGCCAGAATCCTTGAGCTGACCGCCTCCAGGGCCGCGGCCCTGGACGCCCACGCCGCCGAACTGCGCCGTATCGAACGTGCCCTGCACGACGGCAGTCAGAACCGGCTGATCTCCGTCACCGTGCTCCTCGGCGCGGCCCGCCGCCGACTGGCCCGCGAGCCGGACCACGCGGTCGAGGTCCTCGACATCCTGGAGCGCGCACACTCCGCCGCCGAACAGGCCCTGGCCGATCTGCGCGGTGTCTCCCGCAGCATTCTTCCCCCGGTACTGGAGGCCCAGGGCCTTGCCGGGGCCCTGACAGGACTCGCCGCCGACTGCGCGGTGCCCTGCCGTACGGACGTCGATGTCCCCGTACGGTGCGCCGTCTCCGCCGAGGCGACCGCCTACTTCGTGGTGGCCGAGGCGCTGACGAACATCGCCAAGCACAGCGGTGCCCAGCAGGCCGCCGTGGGCGTACGGGCCGACGGCGTACACCTCCGTCTGACCATCACCGACGACGGCCGGGGCGGCGCCGACGAGAGCGGCGGCTCCGGCCTCACCGGCATCCGCCGCCGGGTGGAGGCACACGACGGCACACTCCGCCTGGCCAGCCCCGCCGGCGGCCCGACAACCCTTGAGGTGGTACTCCCCTGTGGACAGTGACCCGCGGATCGTGATCGCCGAGGACGACCCGCTGCTGCGCGAGGGCCTGGCCCTGCTGCTGCGTGCCGAGTCGATCGAGGTGGTGGCGACGGCCGCCACCCCCGATGCGGCACTCGCCGCCATCGACGAACACCGGCCCGATGTCGCCATCTTCGACGTACGGATGCCACCCACCCACACGGACGAGGGCATCCGCGCGGCCGTCGAGGCCAGGCGCCGTCAACCCGGCCTGGCGATCCTCGTGTTGTCCGCCTACGTGGAGCAGAGTTTCGCCACCGAACTCCTCAGCGACGGTGTCGGCCGGGTGGGCTATCTGCTCAAGGAACGGGTGGGCCGGGTCGAGGAGTTCCTCGACGCACTGCACCGAGTGGCCGCCGGTGGCACCGCGATCGACCCCGAGATCGTCGCCCAGCTCTTCACCCGCTCCCACCGCGACGCCCGCCTGGAACGGCTGACCCCGCGCGAGCGCCACGTACTCGCCCTCATGGCCGAGGGGTTGGGGAACGGCGCGATCGCGAAACAGCTCGTCGTCACGGAGGGCGCGGTCCACAAGCACATCCGGAGCATCTTCGCCAAGCTGGACCTGTCCCCCACCGACCACGTGGACCGGAGGGTGACCGCCGTACTCAGGTATCTGGAGGGCGCGCTACCGAGGGCGAGGTAGAGCCTGCTGTACCGCGCTTCGAGGCGCACGCGGGAATGATCCGCCGGCGCGGCGGTGGTGTGCTGAACACATCAACCGGCCCGCCCCGAGGGAGCAATCCAGTGCCCCACCACGAACCCCCCACCCCCACCGGCAGCCCAGCAGGCAGCCCAGCAGGCAGCCCAACCGTCCGGACTCCCCAGCCGGGCCCCACCCTCCAGGCCGACCAGGACCGGCAGCCCGGCCGGCCCCCTGGCGACCGGATCCAGCCGGGTGCCGACGGAATGCGACTGGGCGTCGACGGGATGCGACCGGGCGTCGACCGGATCGGCCCGGGCGACGACCGAATGGAGCCGGGCAGGATCCACACCGACCCCGACCCCGACCACCCCGGCTCGCCCCGCTCCGAGCGGCGGGCGCCCCACGGCTCCGGCCCCAGCCCCAACTCCGGCCCCAACTCCGGCTCCGGCTCCGGACTGCGCGACAGCCTCCGGCACCGCCCGCTGCTCTGGTTCTTCATCCTTGCCTTCGCCCTGAGCTGGGCGGCCTGGACCCCATACGTACTGTCCGAGAACGGCCTCGGTGTATGGCACTTCACGTTTCCAGGAGGCAGCACCGGAGGCCAGCTGACCGGCGTACTGCCCGGCGCCTACCTCGGCCCCATCGCCTCCGCGCTCCTGCTGACCGGGCTCACGGAGGGACGCCGGGGCCTTCGGACCTGGATCCGGCGCATGACCAGGTTCCGGCTCAGCTGGCGCTGGTACGTCGCTGTACTGCTCACCGTGCCCGCGGCGCTCACCGTCGCCGCGACCGCCCTGGGCGACCGCGGACCCGCCATGCCGACCGCCACGGTGCTGGCGGCGTATCTGCCGGGCCTGGTCCTGCAGTTGATCACCACAGGGCTCGCCGAGGAGCCCGGCTGGCGTGAGTTCGCCATGCCGCGCGCCCAGGAACGGTACGGCCCCCTGCCCGCCACCCTCCTGGTCGGCGTCCTGTGGGGCGCCTGGCACCTGCCGCTGTTCCTCACCGAATGGGGCGGCGGCCCGCACGTCCACCTCGCCAGAGTGGGGGCGTTCCTCGCCACCACGCTCTGCTTCAGCTCCGTGATGACCTGGGTGTTCAACCGGTCCGGCGAGAGCATGCCGCTCGTGATGCTCATGCACACGAGTGTCAACAACTTCTTCTCCGTCGCCTGGACGGCCATGTTCCCCCGGCTCGCCGACGACGACACCACCTACGCCTTCCTCCTGGCCTCGGTGGGAGCAGCCCTCCTCGTCCTCGTCCTGACCCGGGGCCGACTCGGCTACCGCCCGACCACCACTGCCGCCCGGGTCTCCGCTCCCCTGAACACCGGCGGATGACACGGCGCCCCGATGCGGATCGCCCTCTCCGCGTCCGGCTTCGGGCCCCCTCGACATGACCGACGCCGACGCAGGCACCGGCCCCAGGCGACGACTCCGTGTGCCGAACGGGAAAACCCCAGGTCACGGGCGCCTTGACCTGGGGTTTCGCGGAGTCCCCTGTCGGATTCGAACCGAGTCCTACGCATGACAAGGGCCTGCGAGATCGTGACAACGCGGTCCGCTCCCGCGAGCGGAGTACGGATGAACAGTTCTTCATCGGTCTTCTAGCGCATCCCGCACCACGGCGTCACGGCCCCGGCGCGCCGGAGGATCCCCTGCAACTGTTCAGCGGGACGCTGCTGTTCGCCATGCAGGGCGTTGAGGACGATCAGACCACCTGTGAACGCCGGAAGTGCCCACTGCACCCAGGCAAGGTCGCGCTGGGCCCTGGCCGTGTCGATGGGGTGCTCCGCCGCCTCCTCCATGTCGTCGGGACTGTCCGACGAGGCAAGCGCGATCTTCCTGCCCAGAACGCCGCTGTAGGCGGTGGCGGCCAGGGCAGCACCGGTGAGCACGGTCTTGGCGATGGCCGAGGCGGCCACGCCCTTCTGCGCGGCGACCCGGGAGGCGTTCACGGCCAGGAGTCCGCTGCCGCCCACGAGGTGAATGCCGATCGCCGCGGCGTTCACCGGCGTCCACCTCGCCCAGCCGGCGCTCGCGATCCGAGCTGTGTTCCTCCACGTACCGCCCTCGGCCCGAGCCGCAGTGTTCAGACCGACCGCGCCCATCAATGAACCACCGAACCAAGCCGCCAACCCCAGATCGTGCATGCTGCGCAGAGCGGTGTTGCGTTCCGACATCTGGAGACTCCTCAGGATCCTCGCCGATGACCTTGGATGTGCTCACCGGCTCTGCCTCCACCGTTGCGCCGGCCCGGCACTCCTGCATCTCGAAAGGGTGCGGATGGACCCCAGGGCGACGATCTCCACAAGCCCGGATCCGCTCGTGGCGCCCTCACCCTGGGGACATACGCACAGCTGCGCCCGAGGTCGGCCGCCTGCTGGTGGCCCTGGGCGTGCGGTGCCCGGTCCGATGTCATCGCCCACGCCTGAGGGGAGGAGCCATGAGCATCGACCGCTGTCCCCGTGCGAGGAAGCGGACATGCGCGACAATGAAGGGGGTAGGCGACGCAACGGTGCCTGCTCCGGGCCTTACGACTGGGCAGGGCCTGATCGCTGGCGAGTGCGAGTGCTGCTCGGGCCGGCGACGTGATCCCCCTGACCCCGGGATGTCCTTTTCACCGTGGACTCCGCTACCTGCTGTCCTCGGACCGATACCCGGGAGGGTCGATGTCTCTGCCCATGACCGAGCAGTCGCGCGGTACGGAGAGTGCCCTGCCGTCCGGCGCCGGAGCACCTCCACACCGTGGGCACCGGCGGTAGAGCGCGGAGAACGCTTCCCACCCCGGTGAACCGACCGGTCGGCGCTCACGGCACGGCGAACGCACCGGCCTGAGCCGCATTCTTTTCTGGAGGTCTCGCATGTCTGATTCCACTGCGCCCGATCCGCTCGCTGTCCTGTCCGCCGCCGGCGTCTCGATCTGGCTCGACGACCTCTCCCGGGAGCTGCTGGCGGGAGGAGAGCTGAAGAGGCTCATTACGGAGCAGCACGTCGTAGGTGTGACGACCAACCCGACGATCTTCGCCTCGGCCCTGTCCAAGGGAGACCGCTACACCAAGCAACTGCGCCGGCTCGGTGGTGAGGGCGTGAGCGTCGACGACGCCGTCTTCGCCCTCACCACCGACGACGTGCGGGTCGGCTGCCAGGCGTTCGCTTCCGTCCACCGGAAGACCGGCGGGGTCGACGGGCGGGTGTCCATCGAGGTCGACCCCCGGCTCGCCCAGGACACCGCTGCCACGATCGACCAGGCACGCAAGCTGTGGGAGGCCGTCGACGAGCCGAACCTGCTGGTCAAAATTCCTGCCACCCAGGAGGGCCTGGCCGCGATCACCGCCGTCGTCGCACAGGGAATCAGCGTCAACGTCACGCTGATCTTCTCCCTGGACCGCTACCGCGCCGTGATGGATGCCTATCTGGACGGGCTGGAGCAGGCCCAGGCCGCCGGTCATGACCTGGCCTCCATCCACTCCGTCGCCTCGTTCTTCGTCTCCCGCGTCGACGCCGAGGTGGACGCCCGCCTCGATGCTCTCGGCACTCCTGAGGCGGAGGCGCTCAAGGGCAGGGCCGCGATCGCCAACGCGCGGCTCGCCCACCGGGCGTACGAGCAGATGACCGCCGGGTCACGCTGGCAGGCCCTCGCCGCGGCCGGGGCCCGCGAACAGCGGCCTCTGTGGGCGTCCACAGGGGTGAAGAACCCGGCCTACGCCGACACCATGTACGTCAGTGAACTCGCCATCGCCGGCACCGTGAACACCATGCCGGGCACCACGCTCGCCGCGTTCGCCGACCACGGCGCCCTTCCCCCGCGCGCACCGGTCGCCGAGGAGTACGTCGCCGCGGCCGACTACTTCGTGGCGCTGGAGCGAGCCGGCGTCGACTTCGCCGACGTCACCGCCGGACTGGAGCGCGAGGGGCTGAGCAAGTTCGCCGACAGCTGGAGCGAGCTGAGTGCTTCCGTCGACCGCGAGATGCACACCCCGGCCGCCCGCCGCCCGGGGGAGGCCGACAGCTCGCCGGAGGGCCCCGGCCTGCTGGCGATCTACCTCAATGACCATCTCTCCGGAGCCACTGCCGGTCTGGAGCTCTTCCGGCGAGCCGCACAGGGCCGGCCAGGTCAGAACGGAGAAGCCGGCCCGGCCGAGCTGTCCGAACTGGCCGAGCAGATCGAGCAGGACCGGGACTCCCTGACCCACATCATGAGTGACCTGGGGGTGCCCACCGACCGCTCGAAGGTCGCACTGGGCTGGCTGGCGGAGAAGGCGGGCCGCCTCAAGCCCAACGGCCACCTCCTCTCACGCTCCCCCCTCAGCGACGTCCTGGAGCTGGAATCCATGCTCCTCGGCGTCAAGGGCAAGGCCGCCTGCTGGCACACCCTGCACGCACTGGCCCGGACGGACACCAGGCTCGACCGCGAGCAGCTGGACACCCTGCTGAAACGGGCCGAAGAGCAGAGCGCCGCACTGGAGCGGATGCGTCTCGACACGGCCCGCCTCGTCTTCCCGTCCGCCCAGCAGTCCTCGTGAGGGGGCTGATCACCCCGGGCACCGCGTGGTGTGAGGGACCTTCCAGGCTTCGGTCCGGCACCGGGTCTCGGCCCGGTTCGAGTGGCGCTCCGCCTGCGAGCAGCCCAGCCTGTTCGAGTAGCGCAGGGCCTGCGGCGATACGAGGACAAGAGGCCGACATGACCGTGACACCTCTGACCAGGCCGCGGCGCATGCTGACAGTGCCGGGCGTCTACGCGCCCCAACACGACACGCATCTGCTGATGCGGGCCATCAGCCGCGCGGGCATCAGGCCAGGGGCCAGCGTGCTCGAACTCGGCACCGGAAGCGGGGCTCTCGCGGTCCACGCCGCCGGGCTGGGCGCCTGGGTCACCGCTGTGGACATCTCCCGCAGGGCCGTGTGGTGTGCCCGGGTGAACGCCGCGCTCCACCGCAGCCGCGTCACTGTCCGCCGCGGCGACCTGGCCTGCCTCGGAGTGGGGGGATTCGACATGGTGGTCAGCAACCCGCCCTACGTCCCTGCCCCAGCCGACCTGCCGCCGCGTCGGGGGCGAGCACGGGCGTGGGACGCAGGACGGGACGGACGGGCCGTCGTCGACCGTGTCTGCGCGACTGCCGGATCCCTCCTGCGGCCCGGCGGGGCACTCCTCATGGTCCATTCCGGCCTGTGCGGAATCGAGGCCACGCTCCAGGCGCTGGGAAAGGCCGGCCTTGACGCCGAGGTCAGTGACCGCGAGCTGGTCCCCCTCGGCCCCGTCCTGCGCTCACGCCTGCCGTGGCTGCGCAGTCAGGGGCTGATGGACGAAGGGCAGGACAAAGAGGAACTGGTGGTCATTCATGCCCGACGACACTGAACGCGCCCGCCGTCTACGGCTCGAACGCCACGGACCGCTTCTCGTGGAAGGCCCCGTCACCGTCACCGGAGACGACGGCGTGGCCGTCACCTCCGACCGCTTCATGGTGGCGGTGTGCACGTGCGGCCGCAGCCGCATCCGTCCGTGGTGCGACACCAGCCACCGCCGCCGCGTCCCCCGCACTCCTCCGGCCTCGCCGGACACAGGCAGCAGCGATGCAGGGGGTGAGGCGTGATGGCTGCGGAGCCCTATGTCGAATCACGTACCGCCAGCCCCGCACTGCCGGCCCCACGAGGCGTGCTTTCCGCTGCTGTCCTCTCCTCCTTGCACAGGGGAAGCGCGCCCCTGGCGCACCCTCAGGTCCTGACGGCGGCCGAGCCCTACGGGGACGACCTCCAGCTGGCCCTGTACGTGCTGTACGAACTGCACTACCAGAGCTTCGCGGGGGTCGGTGACGACCGGGAGTGGGATCCTGACCTGCTGAGGCTGCGCAGAGACCTCGAAAGCCGCTTTCTGAGCGCACTACGTGCGGACGTGCCGGGCGGAGCCGACGCCCAGGACGCCCTGGCCGGGATCCTTGTCGAACCGGGCGCCGCGGAGGGCACAGGCGTGAGCCATTACCTGCAGAGCCATGGCCGGCTCTGGCAGATGCGCGAATACGCGGCGCTGCGGTCCCTGTACCACCTCAAGGAGGCCGACCCCCACGCCTGGGTCATCCCCCGCCTGTACGGGCGGGCCAAGGCGGCGATGGTGGCCGTGGAGTACGACGAGTTCGGCGCCGGGCGGGCCGAGGACGTTCACGCCCGGCTCTTCGCGGACCTGATGGACGACCTCGACCTGGACCACGCCTACGGCGCGTATCTCGACGCTGCTCCGGCGCAGGCGCTCTGCGCGGTCAACCTGATGTCCCTGTTCGGACTGCACCGGGCACTGCGTGGCGCCCTCATCGGGCATTTCGCCGCCGTGGAGATCACCTCGTCGCCCGGCTCACGGCGGCTCGCGAAAGCCATGCGGCAGACGGGCGCCGGTCCGGCCGCCGAGCGCTTCTACGACGAGCACATCGAAGCCGACGCGGTGCATGAGCAGGTCGTACGGCACGAGGTGATCGGCCCTCTCCTGGCAGCCGAACCCCATCTGGACGCCGACGTGGCTTTCGGTGTCCAGGCCACCGATCTGCTCGAAGACAAACTGGGCGCACACGTGTTGGGGGCCTGGACTGACGATCGCTCCGCCCTGCGGCTCCCGCTGCCGGCCACTCGGGGCCCAGCCGGACCGCACGCAGGGCCGGGCACCGGGCCCGTGAGCTGAACTTCCCGCCAGGGCGGGCACGGAATCGCTGCTCGCCCACCAAGCCGGGTACCCGATGCTGCGGACCGCACGCGGCCGACCCTTCCTGCCGGCCCCTCCCCGTGTTTCATCCCCGTGTCTCATCGAAGCTGCGGAACCGAGTGAGTGCGGCATGCCGCTTTTGGCGTAATGGGCGGGGAGGGCCGGTCGGCCCCGTCAGGCTGTGCGGGTTGAGCACGGTCGTGTCAGGAAACCGCACGTACGGACCGTATGGGATTTTGGATGGATCCCTCGTGCCCGCCGAGCGGCTCCGGGGCGCCGGAGCGTGCGGTGCGGGCTCCGCGGTACACGGCGAGCCGGAATACGGTGGCCGAGGCGTCGACGACGCCGGGTCCCCGGCGCATGAAGAAGCTGCCGCCGCACTGCCTGCGGGAACAGGAACCAGGGGGAGGCCCGGCCGATGGCGGAAGACGAGCGGAAGCCGCACCGCGTCGAGGAGGACCGGTCGGAGGGCTTCGGGGAGCGTCTGCTGGGTGTGCTCCTGGACCGGGCCCACGAGATGCCCGCGCAGCTGATCGCCCCGCTGATCGCGGAAGAGGTAGCCAGTATCGGCGGGCGCGATGTCTCCATCCTCCTGCAGGACTACGAACAACTGCTTCTGGTACCGCTGCCCGGCAAGCGGCTGGTCGTCGGCGAACCCGAATCGATGGACGACTCCCCGGCCGGCGAGGCCTTCTTGCAGGTCAAGACCGTGGAAGTCCCCCAGGACGGCTCCGTGCGCATGTATCTGCCGCTGCTGGACGGCAGCGACCAGGTCGGTGTCATGGTCGTCACCCTCGATCGTGTGGATGACGACGATCGTCGGCTGCTGCGCAGACTCGCCGGACTGGTGGCCGACATGATCGTCACCAAGGACGCCTACACCGACCAGTTCTTCATGGCCCGCCGCCGCGCGCCCATGGATGTGGCTGCCGAGATCCAGTGGTCGCTACTGCCTCCGCTGTCGATGGTCGTCCCGCAGGTCGAGGTCGCCGGGATCCTGGAGCCCGCCTACAAGGTGGCCGGCGACAGCTTCGACTACGCCCTCAACGACGACATCCTGCATGTGGCCATGATCGACGCCATGGGCCACGGCCTGGACGCCGCGACCATGGCGACCGTGGCCATCGGCGCCTACCGCCACGCCCGCCGCACCAATGTCGAACTCGCCGAGATCTACGCGTTCATGGACCAGGCCATCAGTGGCCAGTTCGGCCCCGACCACTTCGTGACCGCGCAGATGATGTGCCTGGACATCACCACGGGGCGGCTGCAGTGGGTCAACGCCGGCCACCCGGCGCCGCTGCTGATCCGCGACCGCACCGTGCTCGACCGGCTGGACAGCCCCACCACGCTCCCGGTCGGCTTCGGCGGCGAGCAGCCGCACGTCACCGAGCGGATGCTGCGACGCGGGGACCGGGTTCTGTGCTTCACCGACGGCCTTGTCGAGGAACACCAGGCCGGTGGAGAGGAGTTCGGCGAGGCACTGCTCATCGAGTGGACCAACCACATCCTGCGCGACCGCACCAGGGTGCGGGCCGTGGCCAGGAAACTCTCCCATACCCTGAAACGCGAACGGGGCGGCGTGACCAGCGACGACGCGACCGTCCTCCTCATCGAATGGCGCGGTGGCAGAGCCGACCACCTCACCACCCTCACATGAGCCGACAGACATCGCGCCACGATCTTGGGCGCGCAGGGAAGCAGCCGGGAGCGCCGGCGTGAGCGGGTAGCCACAGGCATCTGTTGGGGACTACGCTGCTGAGCGCGCCCCTGCCCCTGGCGGTCCTGACCACACGGCCGTAGCAGGTGAATGCGTTGACGCAGCACATTTCTGACAGGGACACCCTTAGCGTCACACCCACTGGTGCAGCGCCCGGCGGACCAGACGTCGGGCGGATGCACGCGGGGAAGGCGTTGGCCGTCTACGACCGCCATGGTGATGCCCTGTTCTCCCTCGCTCTGCTCCTCTGCCGGGACTTGGACCGAGCAGTCGAGGCAGTCGTCGCCACGGTGACGCAGGTTCCCGCGTCGGCGTCCGACGTCACGCCGGAGGCGGAGCGGCATCGTCTCGCGGCCGATCTGTGGCATCGATGCGCGGGCGCCTCTGCCGGATCGGGTGAGGGACCGGTCCTGCCGTCACAGGCGAACACACCGGCCGAGTCGGACGGTTCGTCCAGCGAGCAGGAGCACGCGTTGCTCGGACTGGTCCTGTTCGGTTCCCACACCTACGGACAGGCGGCCGCGCTCATAGGTGTGGCCCCACCGTCGGCAGCCCTGCGTCTGCGCTCCGTTCTGCGCCTGGGTTCCGCGTCGAGCCGCCAGCACTCCCGCTGACCGGAGGCCCCACGGGCGACAGCAAGACAACTCACGACGAAGGGAAAAGCATGACGAAATCGAAGCGGGCCACGAAGGCGTCCACACCCTCGGCAGCCGCGCAACCGTCAGTACGCGCCCCTTATTGCAACGAAAACCTGCCCTGGATCGAGGACGCTCAGAAGGTCGCACCGAAGGACGCACGCGCGCTGTCGAAACTGTTCTTCACGCAACTGCGGTCCTTGGAAGAAGGCTCGCCCGAGTACCAGTACGCCCGGAACACGCTGATCGAGATGAACACCACCCTGGTGCGTTTCGTCGCGAGCCGGTTCCGCAGCCGGGGCTGCGAGGGCCTGGAGGACATCATCCAGGTCGGTACGATCGGTCTGATCAAGGCGATCAACCGGTTCGATCTCTCCCGCAAAACCGAGTTCACCAGCTTCGCCATCCCGTACATACTCGGAGAGATCAAGCGGTACTTCCGCGACGCCACCTGGGCCGTGCACGTGCCCCGGCGGCTCCAGGAACTGCGCGTAGACCTGGCCAAGGCCAGCGAACAGCTCGCTGCTGTTCTCGATCGCCGGCCCACGGTCAAGGAACTCGCCGTCCAGCTCGACCTGAGTGAGGAAGAGATCACCGAGGGGCTGATCGCCACCAACGGCTACACCGCGGGGCCCCTCGATGTTTCCGGCGACGCCACGGACACGGGGAACATCAACGACCGCAGCCGCTCCTATGCCGACATCATCGGTGGCTGCGATCCGGCAATGGACCTTGTCGAGGACGTCGAGTCCCTCGCCCCTCTGCTGGCTGAACTGAACGCGCGGGAGCGCCGCATCATCCAGCTCCGCTTCGGCCAGGAGATGACCCAGTCGCAGATCGGTGCCGAACTCGGCCTCTCCCAGATGCACATTTCCCGCCTGCTCACACGCGTCCTGGCCCAGCTCCGCGCCGGCCTGCTCACCGACAGTTAGGGGCTGTCCGGCGGACTGCACTGTCGCGGCCTTGGAGGCCGCGTCGGCGTGCCGAGCAGAGCGGCAGCGCCGCGCCGGCACTCACCGTGACCGGCACCGCTTCCGTCCTTCTCAGCCGGCCGCCCGCCCCGTCGTGGGACAGTGGAGGGGGCGGCTGACAGCGCGTGAAAATCATTCTGAAGCTTCGGCGGTATGCTCGGAAGCGGAAAGGTGGCCGCCGGTGCTCAGCCCCGAGATGACGGAAATCCTGCGGACCCTGCACACCGAAGCCGGGCCGAAGCTCTACGACAGTTGGGCATCGGTCCTCGGTATGGATCACCTCGCGTTGTCCCTGACGGTGGAAGGACAGATCACCGAGCCGCTGTGGTTCTCCGGCACGACGAGTTCCTCCTTCGAGGATTTGCAGTTCACCCTGGGCGAGGGGCCCGGTCCGGACGCCCTGCGCACCGGACAGGCGACGCTGGCACACGACGTGGCAGCAGTGGACGCCGGCCGGTGGCCCGCTCTGACGCCGGCGATGGCCCATCTCCCGATCCGGGCCATGTTCTGTCTCCCGCTGGCCCTCGGCGGTATCACGGTCGGCGTCCTCACCGCCCTGCGCTCCCGTCCGGGACCCATGACGGGTCAGGAAATGGATGACGCGCTGGGCCTCGCAGCGGCCCTGACGCTCCAGTTCCTGGGCGGGCGCAGCGCACACTTCGATGCCTGGGTGGACGCACAGCCGGGCGGTGAACTGCACCGGGCAGTCGTCCATCAGGCCACCGGCATGCTCAGCGTCCAGCTCGCAATTCCTCTCAGCAAGGCGCTGCTGCGGCTGCGCGCGTATGCCTACTCCCACGACCGGTCCATCGTCGACGCCGCTGAAGATGTTGTAGCGCGGCGGCTGCGCCTGGACGATGACAGTCCCGATGACGGTGACGGTCCCGATCCCGAGCCACCCAAGGAGCCGAGGGGATGACATCCATGTCCCGCGAGCAGCAAGTATCCGATGTCTTCGTGCAGGTCGCGGACTCGCTGATCGATGACTTCGACCTCATCGAGTTCCTTGAAGGGCTGTGCGCCCACTGCGTCGCTCTGCTCGACGTCTCTGCGGCGGGCATTCTCCTGGCCAATGAGAAGGGGCTGCTGCACACCGTCGCGGCCTCCGACGAGAACACTCATCTGCTGGAACTCTTCGCCGTCCAGCACGACCAGGGCCCCTGCCTGGACTGCTACCGCACACGCGACGCGCGGTCCAACATCGACCTGCACGACCCTTCGGACACGGGCGCCTGGCCCGCCTTCGCCGACAAGGCACGCAGGAGTGGCTTTCAGATCAGCCACGTCTTTCCCCTGCGTCTGCGCAACCGCGCGGTGGGGGCGATGAACCTCTTCCACACCAGCCGCCAGTCGCTCAGCACTCAGGACGCCTCCCTCGCCCAGGCTCTCGCCGACGTCGCCACCATCGCCATCCTTCAGCAACGCGATCTCGGCCACGAGCAGATGGAGAAGTCCCAGCTCCAGCACGCTCTCTCCAGCCGCATCGTGGTGGAGCAGGCCAAGGGGATCCTCGCCGAACGCTGGACCGTCGACCCCAGCACCGCGTACAACGCCCTGCGCGTCTACGCCCGGACTCACCAGCTGCGCATCTCCGACTGCTCCCGCCAGATCATCGACCAGACCCTCGACACCGACCAGATCCCCCACCCGTAGGAGCGGTGACCGTCCTCGGGGCGGAACAGCCGGAGTCGACAGCCCTGGGGACCGCTGCGTGATGTCGGGCAGCAGTGTGATCAGGGCCCCCGGGACTCCGTCATTGGCCGCCCCTCATTGGCCGCCCCTGGCAGGAGGGATACGAATCTCCTCGGGAACAGCTTGCTGCAGCTCGTCCACCAGTCGGCCGACATCAGTGATGAGTGAGCCGCACAACGCTGATTGCACCGGCGATCCGGCGTCCATGATGTGGCGATTGGTCTGCAGGTCTCGGCACTGCCTTTCGGCTTCGCGCAGCGCCGTTCCGACTTCGCCGGGATCCGCGTCCTGCCGCATGACCAGGTTCAGCAGGTCGCCGGCTTCGCGGAGCAGGACGCTGTAGGGATCGAGGAACGCGCGGGACAGAGAGTCGTAGTCTCCACTGCGAACGGCGTGGGAGAGGCTGCGGACGACGGAACGGATGTGCCCCAGTGCCCTGTCCACAAGGGTGATCGTGGGGTGGGTGTGGGTCAGCAGATGCCGTGCCCCCGGCGATGCTTGACGAGGGTTCAGCCGGGAGTTCTCGTCCTCTTCGTCGATACGGGACCGGGCACGGTCTATCTCGGCCGCGATCCGGGTGCACTGGCGGGCCCAGTCATCGAGACAGCCCTGGCCGAGGGTGTCCTGCCCGGCAGTCGCTTCGGAAAGCATGGTCAGGATGCGCTGAGTCTGAACGGAGAGCGCTTCGACAGCTTGCTCGGACCGGGGCGTCCGCCGGGCAGGCGCGACAGCCATGTGTGCTACGAGTGCGCAGCCCGCGCCGAGGGCGACAGAGGCGACGAGATGTCCGATGTAGCTCAGGTTCCCGTGGCCTGATGAGAAAGCGAAGATGCCGATCACGGGCACCTGGCTTCCCTGGTAGCCCAGTCGCTGGGTCTTGCCGATCGCCAAGGCACAGAGGATCAGCAGGGCAAGGCTCCAGGCGTGCACACCGGCGGTAGCACCCAGTCCTGCGGCGAGAGCCGTGCCCAGGAGCATGGCAGCCAGGTACTGGATGCAGTCTCGGAAGGACTTGTAGAGCGTGACCTGGAGTATCAACAGTGCGGTGAAGGGCGCGAAGGTCGTCACCGTGGCCGGGAGCAGCCGTCCCGCCAGTGACCAGGCAACAACCGCAGCCACCACGCCCTTTGCCAGGAGCAGCAGGCCATCTCGTTCGGAACCGGAGGAGACAATGCCACGAACACAGTACCGACAAGAATCCGCCCACCACCTCCACGCCGAGATGAAGGTCGGACGCCCGCTCACCACGGCTTGACGCTACTCACGCAGGGAGCAGCGCGTGGAGCGCACGATCCGGTTTTCCAGAACGCTGCTGAACGGGCAACTTTCCTCATCGCTCTCCCAAGATTCTTCCATCCCAGCGTTCGATGACCCCATGGGAACGGGGGCCGATGGCCCGCTCCGCCGTGTCATGCGAAGGGGGCGCCCGCAGCAGCCACATCGCCCGCCGGGCAGCCCCTTCCAGGGCCGTGCCCTGGGTGACGCTTCCGGTGCGACAGGACACCCTTGTACCCGTGTTCTCCTCGGGCGAACGGCCTGAACGGCCTCAAGAACCAGTGCGATGCGGCCTGCCGGGCGCCTCGTGGAGGCGGTTCGCGGGAACAGGTGAGGCGGTTCGCGGGAACAGGAGCGTCATGGCCAGGGCGTACAAGCAAGCAGACCGGCTCGGCAAGGCTCTCTCCCGCATCTGCGGGGGCCAGCAGGCATGCGCCGAAATGTACGGGGCAGGCGTTCAACCACGGTGCCGTTGAGGGTCCCAGGCCGCTTCACAGGGTGCGGGTCCAGTAGCCACCGTCGAAGCATGGTGATGAGCATGAGCCCCCTGACCCCGGGTCGTTGTTTCGCCCGTGGCCGCTGATATCTGGCGTCACGGAGTCGACCGAGCCCGAGGAGGACAAATGTCTCTGCCCGTCCATGAGCAGTCCCTGTGTGACTCCATCGAGCAACGCCTGACGAGGTGCGAGCCCCGCCTCCATCGGCGCCTGGCCACGATGGGAACCCGCCAGGACCGGCTCCGGGCCTGCCCGGCCCGGTGGAAGCAGCACGCCCTCCTCCCCCGTACGGCGTTGCTGGTCAGCTCAGCGGTCTTCGGGAGCACCGCCGTGATCTGCGGGTTCGTGACCTCTGCCCCGGACTGGATCACACCGGTCACAGCAGCACTGTCCCTGACGCTCCTCATACGTTTCTTCGTCCTGTCCGCCCCGGGATCCGGTCTGTCACGTTCCCGCCGCAGCCACGCCTCGCGCTGAGCGCGGTCACGACACGGAGCACACCGAAACGGGTAGGAAAACGGAGAGCACCATGACGTCGACGAACCACACACCGTACGGCGCCACCGGAGCTGTGGCGGCGCACCCAGGGCGACCCGTGAGCGACTACACCGCACTGTCCCGCCAGGTCAGGAGCGCTGGACTGCTCCGCCGTCATCCGCTGCGCAGCGCCCTCAGGCTGACAGGGACAGGACTGCTGACGGCCTTCAGCTGGATGCTTCTCGTCGCGGTCGGAGACTCCTGGTGGCAGCTCGCGGTGGCTGTCCTGCTGGCCTTCGCCTTCACCCAGTGCGCCTTCCGTGGCCACGAGGCCGGCCACCGTCAGCTCTTCGCCAGCCGGCGGGCCTGCGACTGGACCGGGCTGGTCTTCGGGAACCTGTTGATCGGGCTGGGCTTCGGCTGGTGGCTGGACAAACACAACCGGCACCACGCGCACCCCAACCAGGTCGACCGCGACCCGGACGTCGCCACCGGCGCCCTGGTCTTCATCCCGGGCGACGCCAACGGCCGATACCGGCTCAGGGGCTGGTGGACCCGCCATCAGGCCGGCTTCTTCTTCCCGCTGCTGCTGATGGAAGGGTGGAACCTGCACATGGCCTCCGCCCGCGCCCTCCGGCACCGGCACCCCGGCGCGCCGGCGCCGGCGGTCGTCGAGGCCACCCTGCTCTTCACCCATGCTGCTGCATACGTCACCGCGCTGGCCCTGGTCCTCTCTCCGGGCAAGCTGGTGGTGTTCGTCCTCCTCCAACAGGGCCTGTTCGGGCTGTACATGGGAGCCTCGTTCGCTCCCAACCACAAGGGCATGCCGATGCCCGCAGCCCGGGACACACTCGACTTCCTGCGCAGCCAGGTCCTCACCTCACGCAACGTACGCGGCGGCCGCGTCACCGCGTTCCTGCTGGGCAGCCTGAACTACCAGATCGAGCACCACCTGTTTCCCAGCATGCCCACGCAGACCCTGCCACGCGCACAGGTCCTGGTGCGCGAGCACTGCCGCACACTGGGACTGCCCTACACCGAGACCGGAATCTTCGACTCCTACCGACAAGCACTGGAACACCTCCACGCGGTCGGCACCGGCACACCGCCCCCAGCCACCGAAGAGGTCTGACGGCCCTGCCCCCCGTAGAGACTGGGCGGCGACGTCTGTCGAGCGGGGCCTTCGCGGCCCACGGGTGGCTCCAGCGAGCAAATGGGTTCAGCCTGGGAAGTGGACAAAACGCATACCTTCGGAGCGCGTCATGATCGTGATCCTCGGACTCATCCTGCTGATCCTGGCCGTAATCGTCGCGGTGGCCGCGATTGTCGGCAACGTGGGCAGCGCACACGAACTCACACAGGCGTTCAAAGTATTCGGCTACCACATGACAGGCTCAACCGGCCTGCTCTTCCTCTACGGCGTCATCGTCGGCGCAGTGGCCCTGCTCGGACTGAGCATGCTCCTGGGTGGTTTGCGCCGGACCTCTCGCCGTAAGAACGCCGCCCGTCGGGGACTCAAGGAATCGCGACGTGAGACTTCCGCGGCACGCCAGGACCGCGACGAACTGATCGACCGCATCGACCAACAGAACACGGTCGGTGCACATGCGGCCGGCAGCCGGAGGGACGTCGGCACAGCACGCGATGACCGTTCTCCCGCCAGGGAAGACGCCCAGGCTCACCGGCATCATCGGCACCTGTTCGGGCGCAGGCCCGCTCACCGCTAAAAGGGTCTGCGGTGGCCGGACGGCCAGCTGAGTGCGCGGACGGGCTACCACCGTCACCCCGACAGCGAGGGGTCGGCACAAACATCCTGGCCGACGGCTACGAGACACGAGCCGCCGCAGCTCTCAACAACGCGCTGCAGATCCCCAAGTGGCTGGAAACTGCCGGGAACTGTGGTGAAGGCCCCCGCCACACTGACGGCCATTCGGCCCGCCCACCGGCAAGTGCGGCATTGGCTCGCAGGGGTGCGGGCATGTCGGGGCGCCCACTTCGCTTGCGACGCGGTGCGGCCGTGACCGTTCAGTGCCGCGTACTTGCCAGCCTGGGCAGCTGCCGTCACCGGGCGGCCTACCACGGGTACGGGGACTGGGCTGGTACGCACATCGAGTCGCACCGCGGGCCGTCCGGAGCCGGAGGCCAGCAGACAAGAGAAAGCCCCAGGTCAGATACGTTCCTACCTGGCGCCCCACAGAGCCCCCTATCGGATTCGAACCGATGACCTACGCCTTACAAGGGCGTTCGGTTCCGGTGGCCCGGGATGGCCGACGGGGCCGACCGTGTGTCACTCATCGAAGCCCAGCAGAACTACCGGGAATTCGGCGCCTGCAACTACCCCGGCTGACAGCACGTACGACCGCTGGCGGCCGACGAGCCGCGTGACCCGGGAGGCCGCGCACGACATGCCTGCCACATTCGCAGAACAGCAGTCGCCAGGTTGGAGGGTCTCCGGCCCTTGGGCGACTTCGAACATGCGGGGTTCCCCACCACAAGCTGTCCCGACATGATGAGCCAGTGAAGGACGTAGTGATTCCTCTCGTACTCGCTGTAATCGGGTTAGCCGCAACTGGACTGGGTGCCGTTGTTGGAGCACGAGCAGCCAGGTTCGGCGCCGAGAAGAGCGCCGAGGCTGTCCGAAGACAGGTGCAAGACCAGGGCTCCGTTGAACATGCTCATTGGCTGAGGCAGCAACGCTTCAGCACCTATGAAACCTTCCTCGAAGCCTGGGACGAGTGCCTGCGTATCACCCAAGCATCCGCAGAAGCTGACGCCCCGGACCCGACGGGCCTAGAGGCTCTTCGCTTGGCCGCAGACCGCATGGCGGAGCGCGCACGACGCATCGCGATCTTGGGTCCCCCAGACGTCACCCATGCAGCTGAGTCTCTGACGGAGACGATGCAGGAAGACGTCAAAGTCACCCTCCGGTTCATCGAAGTGGCCCGAACCGCGGTAACGGAGGTTGACAGGCGCCCTGTGTCCACTGAAGCGATGGCTGAGGCAACAGAGGAATACCGGGGCTCGTGTCCCGGTGGCCGACTGGCGTCGGCCAGATACTGCTGGGTGAGCAGCACGAAGGGCCGCTCGGGCATCGCCCCTCGTGCGATCCGCGCCTCGGTGTGCCGGACGTCCCCCAGCGTGCCTCCCCAGTGCACGGTCCCGGCGCGCCGGCAGTCCTGCGCGGTCCAGGGAATACCGCCCTCCACGGCGAGATGGACGGTGAAAGCGGCCGACCCGAGCGTGCTGGCTCATCAGTGTCAGGTCCGGAAGAACGCCGTCGAGCCAACCGATCTCGCCATCTGCGTGGATTCACTGTCCATGCTCCCGCAGCGCCGCTGTCGGCTCGACCGCCACGACGCAGTGTCCACGCGCCGCCAACGCAGCGGCATGGCGCGCCGCTTATCTCCGTCAACGTGCAAGCGGCGGTGAGTGGTTCCGTCGGAAAGCAATCACCCCGGTAACTGAGCAGCCGAACTCAATCCCTTCATACGCGTGTTCCTGATGAGGCATCAGGCCGACGTGGCCCACGATCACGTGGCCAGCGGTCACGTGCCCCGCACAGAGCCCCGGCCGATGCCGCATCGCTGTTCGAGTACTGGCTCGGCCATGTACCGTCTGAGATCACTTCCGGCGGCGAGCGACGAGGAATGGAGCGGCCTGTGCGCAGTGCGCGCGATCGGATCGACACGTCAACGGCTCACTCCGCCCGGGTGTACGACTACATCCTGGGCGGCAAGGACCACTACCTCGTCGATGCCGAGGCGGGCGACGCCATGTGCCGACACTGGCCGGCGCTGCCGGTACACATGGGCGAGAACCGTCGGTTCATGCACCGCGCCGGGCGTTACCTCGCCCAGGAGCGGGGCATCCGGCAGTTCCTCGACATCGGCACCGGCCTTCCCACCGCGCCGAACCTGCATGAGGTGGTGCAGCAGGTGGCGCCGGAGTCGCATGTGGTCTACGTCGACAACGACCCCATCGTCCTCGCCCACGCCCGGGCCCTTCTGGAGAGCACCCCGGAAGGCGCGACCGCCTATGTCGACGCCGACATGCTCGACCCCGACGCCATTCTGGGCAGCCGGGAGTTCCACGAACTGCTCGATCTGAACGAGCCGGTGGGCCTGATGATCATCGGGATCCTCCACTTCATCCCGTCGCCGGAGGACCGGCGCCTGGTGCAGCAGCTGATCGACCCCCTGCCGTCGGGCAGCTACCTGGCGATGACGATCGGGACCGCCGACTTCGCACCCGAGGAGGTCGGGCGGGTGGCCGAGGAGTACGCCCAGCAGGGCATGCCCATGGTGCTGCGCGACCTGCCCACCGCCACCTCGTTCTTCGACGGAATGGAACTGGTCGGCCCCGGCGTCACCCAGGTCCACAAGTGGCGGCCCGGGCCCGAGCAGGACGGCATCGACGACGCGGCCATCGCCATGTACGGAGCGGTAGCCCGCAAGCTCTGAGAAAGTGGTGGCCGCTCCACAGCTCCGCCCACCGCTACCGATGCCGCGCCGCCCCTGCCCGTACCCGGTCTGTCAGCACTTGCCCCCTCCGAACCAGCGGCCCACTGAGACGCCCCCAGCGAAGGCCGTGCCTGCCTCGCCCATGACGGGAGTTGTCGCTGAAGGAGTGCCGGTCGGCGGTGAGCCAAGTGGTACCGCCGGTGGATCAGAACCCGGTCTTGCAAGGAGCGGCGCCTCCTCGGATCGCTGTTCCCCCGGCACGGGCCACCAGGTGGTTCGACTCGGTTCCGCGAAGGGGCGGCGGGCATCGCTGCATCCGTACCGCGCACCCCTGGGAACGGTACGGTGCGCTCCTCCTGTCCTGATGCGCCCCCCTCGCACTCCCCGGCTTCCCGTAGCCCACACCGGTCGAGCCGCCTGGATGCGGAGGCCAGAAGAACAGGAAAAACCCCAGGTCAGATGCGTTCCGACCTGGGGTCCCACAGAGCCCCCTATCGGATTCGAACCGATGACCTACGCATTACAAGTGCGTTGCTCTGGCCAGCTGAGCTAAGGAGGCGCGTCGGAGCATTCTAACCGCAGTGCGGAGGTGGCCACGTCCCGAATTTGCCTGGTCCGGAACTACTGACAGACCGCAGACCGCCAGGTAGCGTCTCATCGCAGTTCACCCGTGTGGACTACACCACTCACCTTTACTCGGATCGTCCGGCACGTTCCTGCCGGTGAAGGAGCGCACGCTCATGGCAACAGTCACGTTCGACAAGGCCACCCGGATATACCCCGGATCCACCAAGCCCGCCGTGGACGCGCTGGAGATCGATGTCGAGGACGGCGAGTTCCTCGTCCTCGTCGGCCCCTCCGGCTGCGGAAAGTCGACCTCCCTGCGCATGCTCGCGGGTCTTGAGGACGTCAACGGCGGCGCGATCCGTATCGGTGAGCGTGACGTCACGCACCTTCCGCCGAAGGACCGGGACATCGCGATGGTGTTCCAGAACTACGCGCTGTACCCGCACATGACCGTCGCGGACAACATGGGCTTCGCCCTCAAGATCGCCGGTATCAACAAGACCGAGATCCGCGCCAAGGTCGAAGAGGCCGCGAAGATCCTCGACCTCACCGACTACCTGGACCGCAAGCCGAAGGCGCTCTCCGGTGGTCAGCGCCAGCGTGTCGCGATGGGCCGCGCCATCGTCCGTGAGCCGCAGGTCTTCCTCATGGACGAGCCGCTGTCGAACCTCGACGCCAAGCTCCGTGTCTCGACCCGTACGCAGATCGCGTCGCTCCAGCGCCGCCTCGGCATCACCACCGTCTACGTCACGCACGACCAGGTCGAGGCCATGACCATGGGTGACCGCGTCGTGGTGCTCAAGGACGGTCTGCTCCAGCAGATTGACTCCCCGCGCAACATGTACGACCGCCCCAGCAACCTCTTCGTCGCCGGCTTCATCGGCTCCCCGGCCATGAACCTGGTCGAGGTCCCGATCACCGACGGCGGCGTGAAGTTCGGCAACAGCGTCGTCCCGGTCTCCCGCGAGGCGCTGGCCGCCGCGTCCGAGAAGGGCGACACCACCGTCACGGTCGGCGTCCGCCCCGAGCACTTCGAGGTCGTCGAGCACGACGAGGTCCCGAAGTCCCTCGCCAAGGACAGCGCCGACGCCCCGGCCGGTCTGGCCGTCGCCGTGAACGTCGTCGAGGAGCTCGGCGCCGACGGTTACGTGTACGGCTCCGCCGAGGTGAACGGCACCGACAAGGAGCTCGTGGTCCGGGTCAACGGCCGCAAGGTCCCGGACAAGGGCACCAAGCTCCACGTCGTCCCGCGCACCGGCGAGATCCACGTCTTCTCGACGTCGACCGGCGAGCGCCTCAGCGACTGACGCTCCCCGCACCGTCGTACCGCGGCCCTGCACCTCCCACCGGGAGTGCGGGGCCGCGGTACGTTCCCGGCCAACACCCCGGCAGAGCGGGCATTTCGGAGCGGACCGTCAACGCCTGATTCGAAAAGCAAACTCGAACCATCCCCCGCACGAGTGACTAAATGTCGCCAAATCATCACCGGCCGCTACGCTCCACAGCGTGACCCACACAGCCCGCCGAATCGGCCGAACTCTCGCACTCGTCCTGCCCGTCGTCCTGGTTCTCTCCGGGACGCTCGCGGTCACCCGCGTCCCGTGGGCAGGCACTTCCAACGGCTCGCAGATGCTGACCGCCTCCACCAAGGAGGTCTCCGTGCGCGCCAAGACCCGTACGCCGCAGGACGTGCTGCGCGACAAGCTCCTCACCGAACTCCAGGAGAAGGATCCGGGTACGGCGCTGACGCATCTCCAGCGCGAGGTCGAGAGCCGGCCGTCCCTGGCGAGCCACTGCATGTCGATCGCCCGCTCGCTGGGCCGCGCCGCCGTGGAGCGGTACGGGCCGACGCGCGCCCAGTCGTTCTCCCGCCCGGTCTGCGACACCTCCTTCGCGTACGGGGTCGCACACCAGCACTGACAACAGACCCGGCCTGGTCACGTGACCAGTGCCGCGGCAGGCACCGGCGTCCATGCGGCGCACCAGGTCGTAGGGTGCGCCTCATGACGACGACCGCTGATCCTCACGTCCACGCCCTGCCCACGCAGGCCGTGGTGCTCGCGGGCGGCCAGGGCTCCCGGCTGCGCCCGTACACCGACGACCGGCCCAAGCCGATGGTCGAGATCCCGGGCACCGGTACGCCGATCATCGGCCACCAGCTGGCCTGGCTCGCGTCCGAGGGTGTCACCGACGCCGTCATCTCCTGCGGTCATCTCGCCGAGGTGCTCCAGGAGTGGCTGGAGTCCGCCGAGTTGCCCCTGCGGGTCACCACCGTCGTCGAGCCGGAACCGCTCGGCCGCGGCGGCGGTCTCAAGTACGCCGCCGCCCATCTGCCCCAGGCCGACCGGCCCTGGTACGCGACGAACGGCGACATCTGGACGCGCTTCTCACTGCGCGAGATGGCCGCGTTCCACACCGAGCGCGGCGCCGTCGCCACCCTCGCGCTCGCCCGCCCGCGGATCCCGTGGGGCGCGGTCGAGACGGACCGGTTCGGGCACGTACTCGACTTCATCGAGGCACCCCCGTCGCCGTATCTCATCAACGCGGGCATCTACGTGTTCTCGGCGGGCTTCACCGAGCTTCTCCCGGACCGCGGCGACCATGAGCGGTCCACCTTCCCGCGGCTCGCCCGTGAGCGCCGGCTGGCCGGTTACCCGCTGCCGCACGGCGCGTACTGGCGGGCCATCGACACCGCCAAGGACCTCACGGAGGCGGCGAAGGAACTCGGCAGCCCCAATTGACCCCGACCGACTCCAACTGACTCCAACTGAGCTGGGCTGCCGCACAGTTGAGGGCGCGGGCACCGGTACGGATATGGGCGCCGGGAGCCGGGCCCGGGCCCCCCGATCGGGGGAACCGGCCCCGGCGCCCCCCCCCCCCCACGCCCGCCCCCCCACCCCGCCCCCCGCCCCCGCCACCCGCGTCTGCCCCCCCCCG
>NZ_JBHYWP010000047.1:0-57669 GCF_042751845.1 Streptomyces sp. NPDC059398
GACTCCGTCATCGCACTCAGCAGCACCGGATGCGGAGAGACCTCGACGAAGATCCGCTGCCCCTCACCCGCCAGAACCCGCACCGCACGGTCGAAGTACACCGTCGCCCGCAGGCTCCGGAACCAGTAACCGGCGTCCAGCTCCTCACCCGTCAGGGTCTCGCCGGTCATCGCGGAGACCATCGGGACACGGCCCCGGCGCGGGGATATCCCGGCGAGGGCCGTGGTGATCTCCTCCTCCAGGCGGTCCACCTGGACCGAGTGCGAGGCGTAGTCCACCGCCACCATCCGCGCCCTGGCACCCTCGGCCTCGAACTCCGCCTTCAACTCCTCCAGAGCATCCGGCTCACCCGAAACCACCGTCGCCGACGGCCCGTTCACCGCCGCCAACGACGCACGCTCACCGAAACGGACGAGACGCTCCTCGACCTCGGAGGCCGGACGGCTGACGGACAGCATCCCGCCCCGGCCCGCCAGCACCTTCAGGGACTTCGAGCGCAGCGCGACCACCCGCGCACCGTCCTCAAGGGACAACATCCCCGCAACCGTCGCCGCGGAAATCTCCCCCTGCGAATGCCCCACCACAGCCTCCGGGGCAACACCAGCCGCCTCCCACACCGCAGCCAACGACACCATCACCGCCCACAGAGCAGGCTGAACCACATCAGCCGCCTCCAGGACCGGAGCCCCCTCCGCCCCCGCCAGTACGTCGTCCAACGACCAGTCCACGTACGGCGAGAGCGCCACGGCACACTCGGCAAGCCGGGCCGCGAACACCGGCGAAACCCCCGCCAGCTCACGCCCCATCCCCACCCACTGCGAACCCTGACCCGGGAAGACAAACACCGGACGGGCACCGGAGCGGGCCGCCGCCGAGACCACCGAACCCGAAGGCACACCAGCCGCCAGACTCTCCAGCCCCGCCACCAACTCCGTACGGTCACCGCCCACCACCACAGCCCGGTGCTCGAACGCCGACCGCGTCGCCGCCAACGACCACGCCACATCAGCCGGCTCCAACGACGGGCGCCCGGCCAGCCACTCCCGCAACCGGCCCGCCTGCGCCGCCAGCGCCTCCACGGACCGACCCGACACCACCCACGCACCGGCATTGGAGACGAGCGGGGGCGCGGTCTTCGTCGGCGCGGGCCTTGACGCCTCGTCGTAGGCGGGCGCCTGCTCCAGGATGACGTGCGCGTTGGTGCCGCTGATACCGAAGGAGGACACGCCCGCGCGGCGCGGCCTGCCGTCGGCGGGCCAGGGGACCGCTTCGGTGAGCAGCCGAACCTGTCCCGCCGACCAGTCGATGTGCGGCGACGGCTCCGTTGCGTACAGGGTCTGCGGCAGCTGCTCGTGCTGGAGCGCCAGCAGCATCTTGATCACGCCCGCGACACCCGCGGCGGCCTGGGTGTGGCCGATGTTGGACTTCACCGAGCCCAGCCAGACCGGACGGCCCTCGGGGCGGTCCTGCCCGTACGTGGCGAGGAGCGCCTGCGCCTCGATCGGGTCACCCAGCGTCGTACCCGTCCCGTGCGCCTCCACCACATCCACATCAGCAGCCGACAGACGCGCATTCGCCAACGCCGCCCGGATCACCCGCTGCTGCGACGGACCATTCGGCGCCGTCAGACCGTTGGACGCACCGTCCTGGTTGACGGCGGTGCCGCGCACCAGCGCGAGGACCGGGTGCCCGTTGCGGCGAGCGTCCGAAAGACGCTCGACCACCAGCATGCCGACGCCCTCGGCCATGCCCATGCCGTCGGCCGTGGCGCCGAACGCCTTGGAGCGCCCGTCCACCGCCAGCCCGCGTGCCTGCGAGAAGCCCACGAAGCCGTCGGGTGTGGCCATGATCGTGGCACCGCCGGCCAGCGCCAGTGTGCACTCACCCGAGCGCAGCGCCTGCGCCGCCAGGTGCAGCGCCACCAGCGACGAGGAGCACGCGGTGTCCATCGTCACCGCGGGGCCCTCCAGACCGAAGGTGTAGGAGAGCCGGCCGGACAGCACGCTGGTCGCGTTGCCGGTCGCCAGGTGACCGTCCACGCCCTCGAAGTCCGAGGCTCCCTCCAGGCTGGCCTCGGCGTAGCCGGAGCCGTAGCCGCCGACGAAGGCGCCGGTCTGGCTGCCGCGCAGTGCGGTCGGGTCGATCCCCGACCGCTCGAACGCCTCCCAGGAGGTTTCGAGGAGCAGCCGCTGCTGCGGGTCCATCGCCAGCGCCTCACGCGGGCTGATCCCGAAGAACGCCGGGTCGAAGCCGCCGGCGTCCCGGAGGAAGCCGCCTTCCTGGGTGTAGGAGGTGCCGGCGTGTCCCATGTCCGGGTCGTAGATGGACTCCAGGTCCCAGCCGCGGTCCTGCGGGAACGGGCCGATCCCGTCCCGGCCCGCGGCCAGCATCTCCCACAGCTCATCAGGGCCGGCGGCGCCGCCCGGGAAGCGGCAGGCCATGCCGACGATGGCGATCGGGTCGTCCACCACCGTGGCGGACGGGGGTACTGGGTCGGCCGCTGCGGGCACCTCGCCCGCCAGCTCGCCGCCGAGCATCGTGGCCAGGGCGGCGGGGGTCGGGTAGTCGAAGACGAGCGTGGCGGGCAGCCGCAGCCCGGTCTCCGTCCGCAGCCGGTTGCGCAGTTCGACTCCGGTGAGCGAGTCGAAGCCGAGGTCGGTGAAGGCCCGTGCGGGCTCGACGGCCTCGGCCGACGCGTGTCCGAGCACTGCGGCCACGAGCGTCCGCACCAGCTCCAGGAGCATCCGGTCGCGTTCCTGGCCGGATCGCCCGGCGAGCCGGCGGAGCAACGCCTGCGCGGCATCCCCGCCGCCGGCCGACCCGGCGGCGGCCGTACGCCGTCCCGGGGTGCCGGCCAGCCGCCTCCACAGCGGCGGGACCTCGCCGCTGCGCGCGGCCAGCGCGCGCAGGTCGGCCACGTCCAGCCGGGCCGGTACCAGGGCGCCCTCGCCCCGGGTCAGCGTCCGCTCCAGCGCCGTGTCCAGTACGGCCAGGCCCTCGTCGGCGCCGAGCGCGGCGAGTCCGGAGCGTGTGATGCGGGAGAGCAGCTGCTCGCCCAGGTCCCGGCCGATGCCGGCCTCGTGCACCCACGGCCCCCAGGCAAGCGAGAGGCCGGGCAGCCCGGCGGCCCTGCGCTGCCGTGCCAGGGCGTCGAGGAAGGCGTTGGCGGCGACGTAGTTGCCCTGGCCCGGGGCGCCGAGTGTGGCGGCCGCCGAGGAGAACAGGACGAAGTTCTCCAGGTCGCTGTCCCGGGTGAGTTCGTGCAGGTGCCAGGCGGCGTCCGCCTTCGGCCGCAGGACCGTGGCCAGCCGCTCCGGGGTGAGGGTGCCGATCACACCGTCGTCGATGACTCCGGCGGCGTGGAAGACGGAGCCCAGCGGGCAGTCGGCCGGGATGCTCGCCAGCAGCGAGGCCAGCGCGTCGCGGTCCGCCACGTCGCAGGCGACGACCCGGACCTGCGCGCCGAGCGCGGCCAGTTCAGCGGCGAGCGCCGCGACACCCGTGGCGGCCGGGCCGGAGCGGCTGGTCAGTACGGCCGTCTGGGCCCGTCCGGTGGCCACCAGATGGCGGGCCACCAGGCCGCCGAGTGTGCCCGTTCCGCCCGTCACCAGCAGGGTGCGCGGGCCGCCTTCGGAACGGTCCCCGGGCTGTTCAACCGCAGTTCCGGCACCGGACGGACGGTTCAGCCGGCGCCCGTACGCGACCTGTCCGCGGAGCGTCAGCTCCGGCTCGCCGGTGGCGAGGAACCTCGGCAGTACGGCGAGCCGTTCGGCACAGCCGGTGGTGTCCTCGTCGGCGGGAAGGTCCACGAGGAGCAGCCGGCCGGGGTTCTCCGACTGCGCGGAGGAGAGCAGGCCGCGCGCCGCGGCCGCCGGCAGGTCCACCACGGGTCCGCCGTCCGCGGCCGCGACGGCGCCGCGGGTGACGACGGCAAGCTGTGCGGAGTCCAGGTGCTGTTCCGCCAGCCACCGCTGGGCCAGTTCCAGCACCTCGCCGGTCAGCCGCCGGGTCGTATCCGGGACGGTTTCGGCGCCGTACGGGGTTCCGTCGACGCAGATCAGCGCTGTATGCGGGGCGACTTCGCCCGCCTCAGCCGCCGCGGCCGCCTCTGCGATACCGGCGAAGGACCGCACCGGGCGACCGGCGGCCCGCAGACCGTCGGCCACACCGAAGCGGTCGTCGCCGAGCAGCACCCACTCGCCGTCCGGGACGGGAGCCTCGGCCAGCGGGGTCCACTCCTCGGTGAAGAGGGTGTCGCCCAGCGTGTTGCCCGCACCCTCCAGCTGGTCCGCCGACACCGGGCGGCTGACGAGCGATTCCACCGTCACCACCGGAGCCCCGGCGGGATCCGATGCGGTCAGCGCCAGGCCGCCCCTGGCGTCCCGGCGCAGCCGGGCCCGCAGCACCGACGCACCACTCGCGTGCAGTTCGACGCCGGTCCAGGCGAACGGCATCCGGACCCGGCCCTGTTCCCCGGCCGCGTCGCCGTCACCACCGGCATCGGTCAGGGGCGAGCCCGCCAGGAGTGCGGCGTGCAGGGCCGCGTCGAGCAGCGCCGGGTGCAGACCGAACGCGGCTGCCTCCCGGGCCGCCTCCTCGGGCAGTGCCACCTCGGCGAAGACGTCGCCGCCGCGCCGCCAGGCGGCCCGCAGCCCGTGGAAGGCCGGACCGTATACGTCGGCGAGCAGCCCGGTGTAGACGTCGTCGACGTCGAGTGCGGTGGCGCCCTGCGGCGGCCATACCGCGAAGTCGTCCACCGGCGTCCGCGGGTCCGCCGGGGACGTGGCAGCGGGAAGGAGCGCACCGCTCGCATGCTGCACCCATGTCTGGGGTGCGTCGGCTGTGCCGGCCGCGTCGGCCGTGTCGCGACGGGAGAAGACCTCGACCGTCCGGCGGCCTTCGGCGTCGGCCTCGGCGAGTACGACCTGGACCTGCACCCCACCGCCGTCGGCGGGCAGTACCAGCGGCGCCTGGAGCGTCAGTTCCTCCAGCGCCCCGCAGCCGACCTGGTCACCGGCGCGTACGGCCAGCTCGACGAAGCCGGTGCCAGGCAGCAGCACGGTACCGCCGACGGCGTGGTCCGCCAGCCACGGCTGCGTACGCACCGACAGACGTCCCGTGCACACCAGACCGGCCCCACCGACCAGTTCGACGGCCGCGCCGAGGAGCGGGTGGTCCACCGCGCCCAGGCCCAGCGACACCGCGTCCCTGCCGCCGCCGAGCAGCGCCAGGGAGAGCGTGCCCTGCGGCCAGTAGCGCTCGTGCTGGAAGGCGTACGTCGGCAGCTCGACCCGCTCGGCGGCGGGCAGTACGGCGCGCCAGTCGACCGGCGCCCCGCCCACGAACGCCCCGGCGAACGAGGTGACCAGCTGGGCCGCACCGTCCTCGTCCCGCCGGAGCGTCCCGCAGACGACGCCCGGTACGGTGCCGGGGCCGGCCTCCTGCGCGGCCTCTTCCAGGGTGTCGTTCATCGCGCCCAGCAGCACCGGATGCGGGGTCACCTCGATGAAGAGCTGATGGCCACGGCCCGCCAGGGTCCGTACCGCACGCTCGAAATGCACCGTCGCCCGCAGGCTCCGGAACCAGTAACCGGCGTCCAGCTCCTCACCGGTCAGGGTCTCGCCGGTCATCGCGGAAACCATCGGGACACGGCCCCGGCGCGGGGATATCCCAGCGAGAGCTGTGGTGATCTCCTCCTCCAGGCGGTCCACCTGGACCG
Source organism: Streptomyces sp. NPDC059398 (assembly GCF_042751845.1). Lineage (NCBI taxonomy): Bacteria > Bacillati > Actinomycetota > Actinomycetes > Kitasatosporales > Streptomycetaceae > Streptomyces > Streptomyces sp. NPDC059398. The sequence continues at coordinate 5,720 of NZ_JBHYWP010000047.1, forward strand.
AGTGCGAGGCGTAGTCCACCGCCACCATCCGGGCACGGACACCCTCGGCCTCGAACTCCGCCTTCAACTCCTCCAGAGCATCCGGCTCACCCGAAACCACCGTCGCCGAAGGCCCGTTCACCGCCGCCAGCGACGCACGATCGCCAAAGCGGGCGATGCGCTCCTCGACCTCGGAGGCCGGACGGCTGACGGACAGCATCCCGCCCCGGCCCGCCAGCACCGTCAGGGACTTCGAACGCAGCGCCACCACCCGGGCACCGTCCTCAAGGGACAGCATCCCGGCCACCGTCGCCGCCGCGATCTCCCCCTGCGAGTGCCCGACCACCGCACTCGGAGCGACACCAGCCGCCTCCCACACCGCAGCGAGGGAAACCATCACCGCCCACAGAGCGGGCTGAACCACATCAGCCGCCTCCAAGGCAGGCGCACCCTCCGCACCGGCAAGGACATCGGCCAGCGACCAGTCCACGTACGGAGACAGGGCGGCAGCACACTCAGCAAGCCGGGCCGCGAACACCGGCGAAACCTCCGCCAGCCCGCGCCCCATACCGACCCACTGCGAACCCTGACCCGCGAACGCGAAGACCGAGCGCGCTCCGAGACGGGCCGTACCGGACACCACGGCGGCGGAGGGGACACCACCGGACAGGCTCTCCAGCCCCGCCACCAGCGCGGTGCGGTCAGCGCCCAGGATCACGGCCCGGTGCTCGAACGCGGACCGGGTCGTCGCCAACGACCACGCCACATCAGCCGGTTCAAGGTCAGAGTGTCCGGCCAGCCACTCCTGGAGCCGCTCCGCCTGCGCCGCCAGACCGGTAGCCGAACGGCCCGAGACCACCCACGCACCGGCGCCCGACACCACCGGAAGCGCGCCCGGTGCACCGGTCGGCTCATCGGCGGTCTCATCGGGCTCCGCAGCCGGGGCCTCCTCGATGATGACGTGGGCGTTGGTGCCACTCATCCCGAATGAGGAGACACCGGCCCTGCGGGGGTGCTCCCCCGCAGGCCACGGCACCGCCTCGCTCAACAGCCGGACCTCGCCCGCGGTCCAGTCCACGTGCGAGGACGGTTCCTCGGCGTGCAGGGTCTGCGGCAACTGCTCGTGCTGAAGCGCCAGCACCATCTTGATGATCCCGGCGACACCCGCTGCGGCCTGGGTGTGACCGATGTTGGACTTCACCGAGCCCAACCACAGCGGCCGGCCCGCCGTCCGCTCCTGACCGTAGGTGGCCAGCAGCGCCTGCGCCTCGATGGGGTCGCCAAGGGTGGTGCCGGTGCCGTGTGCCTCGACGGCGTCCACGTCACCGGCGGTCAGCTGGGCGCTGGCCAGCGCTGCGCGGATGACACGCTGCTGGGACGGGCCGTTGGGGGCGGTCAGACCGTTGGACGCACCGTCCTGGTTGACCGCGCTGCCCCGTACCAGGGCCAGCACCTTGTGGCCGTTGCGGCGGGCGTCCGAGAGCCGCTCGACGACGAGCATGCCCGCGCCCTCGGCCCAGCCGGTACCGTCCGCGTCCTCCGAGAACGCCCGGCACCGGCCATCCTCCGAAAGCCCCCGCTGGCGGGAGAAGTCGATAAAGGTGCCGGGGGTGGCCATCACCGTCGCACCACCCGCGAGCGCCAGCGAGCACTCACCCGAACGCAGCGCCTGAATCGCCAGATGGAGCGCCACCAGCGACGAGGAGCATGCGGTGTCCACCGTCATGGCCGGACCTTCCAGGCCCAGTACGTAGGAGACGCGGCCGGAGAGCACACTGGTGGCGTTGCCGGTCAGCGAGTGTCCCTCGGTCCCGGAGTCGCCCTGGTTGGCCAGCGAAAGCCCGAACCCGTAGCCCGAGGTGAAACCGCCCGCGAAGACACCGGTCGCGCTCTCGCGCAGCGATGACGGGTCGATCCCGGCCCGCTCCAGCGCCTCCCAGGAGGTCTCCAGCATCAGCCGCTGCTGCGGGTCCATGGCCAGCGCCTCACGCGGACTGATCCCGAAGAAGTCGGCGTCGAACTCCGCCGCGCTGCCCAGGAACGCGCCCTGGGCCACGTACGAGGTGCCCTCGCGCTCACCGTCCGGGTCGAAGACGCCGTCCAGGTCCCAGCCGCGGTCGGTGGGGAAGGCACCCACCGCGTCGCCGCCGGCGGTGAGGAAGTTCCAGAACTGCTCGGGGGTTCCCGCGCCGCCGGGGAAGCGGCAGGCCATGCCGACGATCGCCAGCGGTTCGTCCACCGCGGCCGCGGCCACGGCGACCACCGGGGCGGCCGTGTCGCCCTGCCGTCCGGTCAGTTCTCCGCGCAGGAACACGGCCAGCGCCAGTGGGGTCGGGTAGTCGAAGACCAGGGTGGCGGGCAGCCGGAGACCGGTCGCGGTGTTGAGCCGGTTGCGCAGTTCGACCGAGGTCAGTGAGTCGAAGCCCAGGTCCTTGAAGGCGCGCCGGTCCTCGACCGCTTCGGCCGAGGGGTGGCCGAGCACCACGGCGGCCTCGCCCCGTACGACGTCGGTCAGCACCCGCTCCTGTTCGGAGCGGCCCATCCCGGCGAGCTGACGGGCGAGTTCCCCTTCCGCGTGGACCACGGTGAGGGTGTTCCCGGCCGCCACGAGCCGTCGGCGGGCCTCGGGGAGGTCCCGCAGCAGCGGCCTTCCCAGCACATCCGCGGCGCCCGCGTCGGATCCCAACTGCTCCCAGTCCACGTCCATGACGGTCACCAGGGCGTCCGGGCCCTCCAGTGCCTCGCCCAGCGCACGGGCCGCGAGCCGCGGGTCCATAGGAGGCAGGGGCATCTGGCGCATCCGCGAGCGGGCCGCCTCACTGGACTCCGCCAGACCGCCTCCGCTCCACGGGCCCCAGGCCACGGCCAGACCGGCAAGACCGCGGCTGCGGCGGTTCTCGGCCAGCGCGTCCAGGTAGGCGTTGGCCGCCGCATAGCTGCCCTGTCCGGGGCCGCCGAGGGTGGCAGCGGCGGCGGAGAACAGTACGAAGGCGTCCAGGTCACGGTCCGCGGTCAGCTCGTCGAGCAGGTCGGCGCCCCGGGCCTTCACCCGCAGCACCGTCTCCAGGCGCGGTGCGGTGAGGCCGTCCACCATTCCGTCGTCCAGCTGCGCGGCGGTGTGCAGGACGGACGACAGCGCCGGGCCCTCGGCGTCGATCCGGTGCAACAGGCCGACCAGTTGGGCCCGCTCGGTCACGTCGCACGCGACGATCTCGACGGCTGTTCCCGCCTGTGCCAGCTCGGCGGCCAGCGCCGCCGAGCCCTCGGCCGAGGGGCCCGAACGGCTCGTGAGCACCAGGCGTTCGGCACCACGGCCCGCCAGCGAGTGCGCCACATGCCCGGCGACCGCACCGGTGCCGCCGGTTATCAGAATGCTTCCGCGTTCCGGCCGGCTCTCCCCCGAACCGCGCCGTGACACACGGGACAGCCGCCGGCCGAGGAGCCCGGTCGACCGGACGGCCATCTCGTTCTCGTCGCAGCCTGCGAGCGCGCCTGCCAGGCGCGAGGCGGCCCGCTCGTCGAGCGACTCCGGCAGGTCGATCAACCCGCCCCAGCGGTCGGGGTGTTCCAGCGCCACGACCCGGCCAAGGCCCCAGACCTGTGCCTGTACGGGACGCGTCGGCGCCTCACCCGGTCCGGCCGCCACCGCGCCGCAGGTCGCCACCCACAAGGGTGCCCCGATTCCGGCGTCCCCGAGCCCCTGCACCAGAGCCAGCGTGGCGGCCAGGCCGCCGGCCACCGCCGAGTGCTCCGGCAAGGGCGTCTCGTCCAGCGCCAGCAGCGACAGCACACCCGACACACCGGAAGCGTCCGCCACCGACTCGCGCAACAGAGCGGCGACATCCGCCCGGTCCACCGTCCCGGACCCCACCTCGACCACCACGACCTCAGCACCACGCGCCTCAAGCGCAGTCGTGCACCGCTGCCGCATCTCATCCCCGGCACCGGCCGCAAGAACCAGCAGCCACGTGCCCGGAAGAACGGGAGAGTCGGGCTCCGTGACCACCGCCCAGGAGGTGCGGTAACGCCAGTTCGCGGTCAGTGAGCGGTCCAGTTCACGGCGCCGCCAGGACGCCAGCGCGGGCAGCACGTCCCTGAACGAAAGGCCGCCGTCCACCTCAAGGGTCTCGGCGAGCCGGGTCAGGTCCTCGCCCTCGACAGCCGCCCAGAACTCGGCTTCCGCCTCGGTACCCGCGACGATCCTGTCCACGCCGCCACCGGCCCGCGGCGGCGCGAGCGAGAGAATGCCCTCGGGCCAGTACCGCTGGTGCCGGAAGGCGTACGTCGGCAACTCCACCGGCTCACCGACCGGCAGCACCCTCTCCCAGTCCACCGGGGCACCGCTGACGAACGCCCGCGCCAGACCGGTCAGCAGGCTCGCGACGCCCTCATCGGTGCGGCGCTGCAGCGGGACGAAGGCCGGCTCCACGCTCTGCACCCCGGCCACCGCGTCCGGACCGAGGGAGGACAGCGAACCGTCCGGACCCACCTCCACGAAGACCGAGACACCCTCACGGGCAAGGGCCGCCACCGCATCGGCGAACCGCACCGCCTGCCGCGTCTGCGCAGGCCAGTACCCCGCATCCGGCTCCGACACCAACTCACCACTCAGCGCACCCGCCCACATGATCTCCGGACGGCAGTACTCGATCCCCTCCGCAACCGAGGCCAACTCCGTCAGCACCGGGTCCATCGCCGGGGAATGGAAAGCGTGCGACACCCGCAGCCGCCGCACCCGACGGCCCTGCTCCCGCCACAACTCCACCACCGCATCCACGGCCCCGGCATCACCCGACACCACCACCGAATCCGGACCATTGACCGCAGCCACCGCGACATCACCGGACACCTCCACGAGAGAGGCGACCACCTCCGCCTCCGACGCATTCACCGCAGCCATCGCACCACCCGAAGGCAGCTCCTGCATCAGACGGGCACGCGTCGCCACGAGCCTGCACGCATCAGGAAGCGAAACCACCCCGGCCACATACGCGGCAGCCACCTCACCCACCGAGTGACCCACCACCGCATCCGGCCTCACACCAGACGCCTCCAGCACACCCGCCAGAGCAACCTCGAAAGCAAACAACCCCGCCTGCGCGAACAGCGTCTGATCCGCAAGCCCGCCATCCACACCATCGGCATCCAGGACCACATCCCGGACCCGAACCGAAGAGCCCAACTCCAGCTCCAACAAACCGCACACCCGGTCGAACACCTCGGCAAAGACCGGGCTGCCCGCATACAGGTCCCGGCCCATACCGGCCCACTGAGCACCCTGACCCGCGAAGATCAGACCCACCCGGGCATCCGCGGGTGCCACACCCGAGACCACCGCACCCGAGGACACCCCGGCCGCCAGATCGGATACTGCGGACATGAGCTCGTCCCGCTCCGTGCCCAGTACCACCGCACGGTGCTCGAACGCGGACCGAGTCGTCGCCAACGACCAGGCCACATCCGCCGGTTCCAGCCCCGGACGGGACGTCACCCACTCCCGCAACCGACCCGCCTGCGCCGCAAGGCCCTCAGCCGTACGACCGGAAACCACCCACGCACCAGCACCCGACACCACCGGAACTGTCGGCTCCGCCGCCTCGCCCGCCTCTACGGCGGGGGCTTCCTCGATGATGACGTGCGCATTCGTCCCACTGATCCCGAACGCCGACACCCCAGCCCGACGCGGACGCTCCCCCACCGGCCACGCCACCGACTCATCCAGCAGCCGCACCTCACCCGCCGACCAGTCCACATGCGACGACGGATCACCCGCATGCAACGTCCGCGGCAACCGCTCATGCTGCAACGCCAACACCATCTTGATCACACCAGCAACCCCGGCCGCGGCCTGGGTGTGCCCGATGTTCGACTTCACCGCACCCAGCCACAACGGAGCACCCCCCGCACGCTCCTGACCGTACGTAGCCAGCAACGCCTGGGCCTCAATCGGGTCACCCAGAGTGGTCCCCGTCCCGTGCGCCTCCACCACATCCACATCAGCAGCCGACAGACGCGCATTCGCCAACGCCGCACGAATCACCCGCTGCTGCGACGGACCATTCGGCGCCGACAGACCATTCGACGCACCATCCTGATTCACCGCCGAACCACGCAACACAGCCAGCACCCGGTGACCCTTGCGCCGCGCGTCCGACAAGCGCTCCACCGCGAGCATGCCGACGCCCTCGGCCCAGCCCGTACCGTCTGCGTCCTCGGAGAAGGCGCGGCAGCGGCCGTCCGCCGAGAGGCCCTGCTGACGCGAGAACTCCACGAACGTGCCCGGTGACACCAGCACCGTGACGCCACCCGCCAGTGCCAGGGAGCACTCACCCATCCGCAGTGCCTGGACGGCAAGGTGCAGCGCCACCAGCGAGGACGAGCAGGCGGTGTCGATCGTGACCGCCGGGCCCTCCAGACCCAGCGCGTACGAAACACGGCCGGAGAGCACACTGGTCGCGTTGCCCGTCATCAGATGGCCCTCGACGCCGGAGCCCTCCTCGCCGGCCGCCCAGGAGAGGCCGATTCCGTATCCGGAGGCGAAGCCGCCGGCGAAGACACCGGTCGAACTCTCCTTCAGGGAGGACGGGTCGATGCCTGCCCGCTCCAGGGTCTCCCAGGCCGTCTCCAGCATCAGCCGCTGCTGCGGGTCCATCGCAAGGGCCTCACGCGGGCTGATCCCGAAGAATCCCGGGTCGAAATCGGCCACTCCCTGCAAAAACGCACCCTGGGCCACGTAGGAGGTGCCCTCGCGCTCACCGTCCGGGTCGTAGATGCCCTCCAAGTCCCAACCGCGGTCGGTCGGGAAGCCACCCACCGCGTCGCTGCCGGAGGCCAACAGCTCCCAGAAGTCCTCCGGACTGCCCACCCCACCCGGGAAGCGGCACCCCATGCCCACGATCGCGACCGGCTCAGCCGCCTGCTCCTGCACCTCACGCAGCCGGCCGCGGGCGTCCTGGGCGTCCGCGATGGCCCGCTTGAGGTAACTACGAAGCTTGTCTTCGTTGGACACGGTGAGCTCCTTGCAATGATTTTGAGCAGAGTCGGAGGTGACCCGTCCCGCACAGGTGCGGGGACGGACCGGTCGGCCGTGGCCGGTCAGGGCCTGAAAGGTGTCACTCGAGTTCCTCGACGAAGGCGAACAGCTCGTCATCGGTGGCGTCGTCGATATCGGCTGTGTGCCGCTTCTCGCTTCGGTCGGCGGCCTGCTCCCCGATGGTGTCCAGCAGCCGCCGCAGCCGGCTGGTGGCCATTTCGCGTACCGATTCGTCCATGAGTCCGGAGCGCATAGAGGCCTCCAGCCGGTCGAGTTCGCCCAGGACCGGTGCTGCCGTCGCCTCTTCCGGGGCGATCTCGGTGCGCAGCCGGTCGGCGAGCGCGGTCGGGGTGGGGTGGTCGAAGACGAGAGTGGCCGGCAGCCGCAGCCCGGTCACGGCGCTGAGCCGGTTGCGCAGTTCGACGGCGGTGAGCGAGTCGAAGCCCAGATCCTTGAAGGCCTGCCGGGCCTGCACCGCGTCCGCCGATGTGTGCCCGAGCACCGCGGCGGCCTCGGCGCGGACCGCGTCGGTCAGCACCCGGATCTGCTCGGAGCGGCCGAGACCGGCCACCCGAGTGGCGAGTTCGCCGTCGCTGGAGCTGCGCGAGACTCCACCCGCTGCGGCCCGCTCCGCTGCCAGTCGGCGGATCTCCGGGATGTCCCGGACCAGCGGCAGGTCCAGTTCGTCCGCCGAACCAGGTGCCGAGCCCAGCTGCTGCCAGTCGAAGTCCATCACCGTCACAGTCGGCTCCGGTCCGTCCAGCGACTCGCCCAGTGCCCGGACTGCGAGCTGCGGGTCCATCGGCGGCATCGGGATCCGGCGCATCCGGGAGCGGATGGCCTCGTTGGACTCGCCCAGACCGCCGCCGCCCCACAGGCCCCAGGCGACTGCCAGACCGGCAAGACCACGGGCCCGCCGGTTCTCCGCCAACGCGTCCAGATACGAGTTGGCCGCCGCGTAATTGCCCTGACCGGGCCCGCCCAAGGTGGAGGCCGCAGAGGAGAACAGTACGAACGCGTCCAGCTCCAGACCCGCCGTCAGCTCGTCCAGCAGCGACGCGCCGTGTGCCTTCACACCCAGCACGGTCTCCATCCGGGCAGTGGTGAGGCGGTCCACCACACCGTCGTCAAGGACGGCCGCGGTGTGCAGCACCGAGGACAGGGCAGGTCCGGTGCGGCCGATCCAGTCCAGCAGCCCGGTCAGGGGTGCGCGCCGGGATACGTCGCAGGAGACCACGTCCACGTGGGCGCCGGCGGTGGCCAGCTCCGCGGCCCGCGCGGCGATACCGGGCGCCGCCGCGCCGGAGCGGCCGGTCAGCACCAGCCGTTCGGCGCCGCGGCTGATCAGCCACTGCGAGATGTGCCCGGCGATGGCTCCGGTGCCGCCGGTGACCAGCACGGTCCCCCGCGGCGTCCAGGGGGTGCGGGGGTCGCGCCGCGGTACCCGGGACATCCGGCGGCCCAGGATCCCGGCGGAGCGGATGGCCGCCTCGTTCTCCCCGCAGCCTGCCAGCAGCGCCACAAGCCGGGCGCCCGCCCGGTCGTCCAGTGTCTCCGGCAGGTCGACCAGCCCGCCCCAGCGCTCGGGCTGTTCCAGTGCGATGACCCGGCCCAGACCCCAGACCTGTGCCTGCGCCGGGCGGGCCAGCAGCTCACCCGGGCCGGCCGCGACCGCACCGCGGGTGGCCAGCCAGAGCGGTGCCTCGATACCCGCGTCCCCGAGCGCCTGGACCAGGGCGAGGGTGCCGGCCAGTCCGGCGTTCACCACCGGGTGGTCCGGCAGCGGTGTCTCGTCCAGCGCCAGCAGAGACAGCACTCCCGAGACGGCGGAGGTGTCCGCCGCTCCGGTCAGCAGCGCGGCCAGTACTGAGCGGTCCGCCGTTCCGGCCGGAACCTCGACCACCACGGACTGGGCGCCGCGGCTGGAGAGCGCGGCAGCGGTCTGCTCGGCCGCACCGCCGTCCCCGCCCGCCGGGGCCACCACCAGCCAGGTGCCGGACAGCAGCCGGGAGTCCGGCTCCGTGATCGCCGACCAACTGATGCGGTAGCGCCAGTTGGCGGCGGTGGAGCGCTCCTGTTCCCGGCGTCGCCAGGAGGCCAGCGCCGGAAGCACCTCGCTGAACGGACGGCCCGCGTCCACGGACAGGGTCTCGGCGAGCCGCGTCGGGTCACCGCCTTCGACGGCGGCCCAGAACGCGGCGTCCACCTCACTGCCGGACCCGTCTCCGGCGGCGACGGCGCCAGGCACCGGCAGCGTCAGGAGACCTTCCGGCCAGAACCGGCTGCGGCGGAACGCGTAGGTCGGCAGCTCGATCTGCTCACCCGTGGGAAGGACCGACTTCCACTCCACCGGGGCGCCGTTGACATATGCCTCGGCCAGCGAGGTCACCAGCCGTTGCGTGCCGCCCTCGTCGCGCCGGAGCGTCCCGCAGACGGCGGCCGGCTCCCCACCCGGTCCGGTTTCCAGGGCGAGGTCCTGCAGGGTGTCGTTCATCGCGCCCATCAGTACGGAGTGCGGGGTGACCTCGATGAAGAGCTGGTGTCCGCGGCCCGCCAGGGTCCGTACCGCGCGGTCGAAGTGGACCGTGGCACGGAGGCTCCGGAACCAGTATCCGGCGTCCAGCTCCTCACCGGTCAGGGTCTCGCCGGTCATCGCGGAAACCATCGGCACCCTGCCCCGGCGCGGGGCCACCTCGGCCAGAACGGAGATGATCTCCTTCTCCAGCCGGTCCACCTGAGCGGAGTGCGAGGCGTAGTCCACCGCCACCATCCGCGCCCTGGCACCTTCCGCCTCGAACTCCGCCTTCAACTCCTCAAGCGCGTTCGGCTCACCCGAAACCACCGTCGCCGAAGGCCCGTTGACCGCCGCCAGCGACGCACGCTCACCAAAGCGGGCGATGCGCTCCTCGACCTCAGAAGCCGGACGGCTCACCGACAGCATCCCGCCCGCACCAGCAAGCACCTTCAGCGACTTCGAGCGCAGCGCCACCACCCGGGCACCGTCCTCAAGGGACAACATCCCCGCAACGGTCGCCGCAGCAATCTCACCCTGCGAATGCCCCACCACAGCCTCCGGGGCGACACCCGCCGCCTCCCACACCGCAGCCAACGACACCATCACCGCCCACAGAGCAGGCTGAACCACGTCAGCCGCTTCCAACGCGGGCGCACCATCCGCACCCGCCAACACCTCGTCCAACGACCAGTCCGCATACGGTGACAGCGCCGCCGCACACTCGGCAAGCCGCTCCTTGAACACCGGCGAGACCTCCGCCAGCTCCCGGCCCATCCCCGCCCACTGCGAGCCCTGACCTGCGAACGCGAACACCGGGCGGACGCCTGAGCGGGCCGTGCCTGACACCACAGCGCCGCCCGGAACACCCGTAGCCAGGCTCTCCAGACCACCGGTCAGCCCGGCGCGGTCCGTACCGACCACCACCGCCCGGTGCTCGAACACCGAGCGAGTGACCGCCAACGACCGGGCCACATCGGCCGGTTCCAACTCGGGACGGCCCACCGTCCACTCCCGCAGCCGCGCCGCCTGCGCGGTGAGGCTGTCCGCGGTCCGCCCGGAGAGCAGCCAGGCACCTGCGCCGGCGACCACCGGGATCACCGGTTCGGTACCCGGCTCGGTGGTGGCCTCATCCGTGTCATCGGCGGGCGCCTCTTCCAGGATGACGTGCGCGTTGGTGCCGCTCATCCCGAACGCCGAGACAGCGGCCCGGCGTACCCGGTCGCCGTCGGAGCACCAGTCCACCTGCTGGTTCAGCAGCCGGACCGCACCGGCCGTCCAGTCCACGTGGGACGACGGTTCGTCCGCGTACAGCGTCCGTGGCAGCTGCTCGTGCTGGAGCGCCAGCACCATCTTGATGATCCCGGCGACACCCGCAGCGGCCTGGGTGTGACCGATGTTGGACTTCACCGAGCCCAGCCACAGCGAGCCGCGCTCGCCGCGTTCCTGGCCGTACGTGGCCAGCAGCGCCTGCGCCTCGATCGGATCACCCAGCGTCGTACCGGTCCCGTGCGCCTCCACCACATCCACATCGGCGGTGGAGAGGCCGGAGTTGGCCAGCGCGGCGCGGATGACCCGCTGCTGCGAGGGGCCGTTGGGGGCGGTCAGACCGTTGGACGCACCGTCCTGGTTGACGGCGTCTCCCCGTACCAGGGCCAGCACCTTGTGGCCGTTGCGGCGGGCGTCCGAGAGCCGCTCGACGACGAGCATGCCCGCGCCCTCGGCCCAGCCCGTACCGTCCGCGTCCTCCGAGAACGCCCGGCACCGGCCATCCTCCGAAAGCCCCTGCTGCCGCGAGAAGTCGATGAACGTACCGGGGGTCGCCATCACCGTCGCGCCACCCGCGAGCGCCAGCGAGCACTCACCCGAACGCAGCGCCTGGCCCGCCAGATGGAGCGCCACCAGCGATGAGGAGCATGCGGTGTCGACGGTGACCGCCGGGCCCTCCAGGCCGAGGGCGTAGGACACGCGGCCGGAGAGGACGCTGGTGGCGTTGCCGGTCAGTACGTGTCCCTCGGCCCCGGACTCCTCGACCTGCCCTGCCAGCGTCACGCCGAGCCCGTAGCCGGAGGCGAAGCCACCCGCGAAGACGCCGGTGGCGCTCTCCCGCAGCGAGGACGGGTCGATCCCGGCCCGCTCCAGCGCCTCCCACGACGTCTCCAGCATCAGCCGCTGCTGCGGATCCATCGCCAGCGCCTCACGCGGACTGATCCCGAAGAAACCGGCGTCGAACCAGGCGGCGTCCCGCAGGAAGCCGCCGGAACGGGTGTACGTGGTGCCTGTGCTCTCGCCGTCCGGGTCGTAGACGTTCTCCAGGTCCCAGCCCCGGTCGGTCGGGAACCCGCCCACGGCGTCACTGCCGGAGGCCAGCAGCTGCCAGAACTCCTCCGGGCTGCCCGCGCCGCCGGGGAAGCGGCAGGCCATGCCGACGATCGCCAGCGGCTCGTCCGCCGGGGCCGCGACCCCGGTGGCGCCCGGAATCGCGGCGGTGTCCGGCTCCCCGTCGGTCAGCTCGCCGCGCAGGAACGCGGCCAGCGCGACCGGCGTCGGGTAGTCGAAGACCAGGGTGCTGGGCAGCCGGAGCCCGGTGGCCGTGTTGAGCCGGTTGCGCAGCTCGACAGCGGTCAGCGAGTCGAAGCCCAGATCCTTGAACGCACGCCGGTCCTCCACCGCCTCGGCCGAGGTGTGGCCCAGCACCACCGCGGCCTCGCCGCGCACCACATCCGCGAGCAGCCGCTCCTGCTCGGTGCGGCCCAACCCGGTCAGCTGACGCGGCAGTTCACCCTCGGCGTGGACGACGGCCGGGACGTCGCCGACGGCGGCCAGCCGGCGCACCTCGGGCAGATCCCGCACCAGTGGCCGCTTCAGCACCTCCGCGGTCCCCGGCCCCGAGGCGAGCTGCGGCCAGTCCACGTCCATGACGGTGACGGTGGCATCCGGGCCGCTCAGCGCTTCGTACAGGGCACGGACGGCGAGCTGTGGGTCCATCGGCGGCATCGCGCCGCGTCCGACCCTCGCCCGCACGGCTCCGCTCGACTCGGCCATACCGCCGCCGGACCAGGCGCCCCAGGCCACGGCCAGCGCGCTCAACCCACGGGCACGCCGGTTCTCCGCGAGGGCGTCCAGATAGGCGTTGGCCGCCGCGTAGTTGCCCTGACCGGGGCCGCCGAGGGTGGCGGCGGCCGCGGAGAACAGTACGAAGGCATCCAGGTCCAGGTCGGCGGTCAGCTCGTCCAGCAGGGCCGCGCCCCGGGCCTTGACCGCCAGCACCGTCTGCAGACGGGAGACCGACAGCCGGTCAACGACGCCGTCGTCCAGCACCGCAGCGGTGTGCAGCACCGACGACAGCGCCGGTCCGCTCCGCGCGATCTGCTCCAACAGGCCGCACAGGGACTCCCGTTCACTCACATCGCACGCCACGACCTGTACGGCGGAACCTGCCTGGGCAAGCTCCGCAGCCAGCACCGCCGCACCTTCAGCCGCCGGACCGGACCGGCTGGTGAGCACCAGCCTCTCGGCGCCCCGGCCGGAAAGACGGCGCGCCACATGGCCGGCGATCGCGCCCGTCCCACCGGTGATCAGGACGCTGCCGCGCGGCGACCAGCCCTCTCCGGAGACGTGTCGCGTCACACGTGCGAGCCGGCGGCCGAGGATTCCGGACGGCCGCAGGGCCACCTCGTTCTCCCCGCAGCCGGCCAGTACCCCGGCCAGCCGTGCACCGGACCGCTCGTCGAGCGTCTCCGGCAGGTCGATCAACCCGCCCCACCGGTCGGGGTGTTCCAGCGCCACGACCCGGCCAAGCCCCCAGACCTGTGCCTGTACGGGACGCGTCGGCGCCTCCTTCGCACCGGCCGCCACCGCGCCGGATGTGGCCACCCACAGCGGTGCCTCGATCCCGGCGTCCCCGAGCCCCTGCACCAGGCCGAGGGTGGCTGCGATACCGCCGGTCACCTCCGAATGGTCCGGCAGCGGCGCCTCGTCCAGCGCCAGCAGAGACAGCACCCCGGACACCGCGGAGGGCTCCGCCACCTTGCCGAGCAGCGCGGCCAGTTCGGCGCGCTCCACCGTCCCGTACGGGACATCGATCACCGCGACCTCGGCGCCTCGGGCAGCCAGCGCAGCCGCACACTGCTGCCGTGGCATCTCCGCGGAACCGGCCGGTACGAGCAGCACCCAGGTGCCGGTCAGCACGCGCGGGTCGGGCTCGGCGACGGGCGACCAGACCGTCCGGTAGCGCCAGTCGGCGGTGGCCGACCTGTCCAGCTCACGGCGGTGCCACGATGCCAGCGCCGGGAGCACCGTGCGGAGCTGCTCCTCGTCGTCGATGGCCAGGGTGTCGGCGATCCGTGCGAGATCGCCGTCCTCCACCGCTGCCCAGAACTCGGCCTCCGCAGCCGTGCTCGCGGCGTCGCCGTGTACAACGGCCGACGGCATGAGCGGGAGAATGCCCTCGGGCCAGTACCGCTGGTGCCGGAAGGCGTACGTCGGCAACTCCACCGGCTCACCGCCCGGCAGCACCCTCTCCCAGTCCACCGGGGCACCGTTGACGAACGCCCGTGCCAGACCGGTCAGCAGGCTCGCAACGCCCGCCTCGTCCCGCCGTTGCAGCGGGACGAAGGCCGGCTCCACACTCTGCACCTCAGCCACCGCCTCCGGACCGAGGGAGGACAGCGAACCGTCCGGACCCACCTCCACGAAGACCGAGACACCCTCACGGGCCAGGGCCGCCACCGCATCGGCGAACCGCACCGCCTGCCGCGTCTGCGCAGGCCAGTACCCCGCACCCGGCTCCGACACCAACTCACCACTCAGCGCACCCGCCCACATGATCTCCGGACGGCAGTACTCCAATCCCTTTGCGACATCACTCAGTTCGTCGAGCACCGGGTCCATCGCCGGGGAATGGAAAGCGTGCGAGACCCGCAGTCGCCGCACCCGGTGGCCCCGCTCCCGCCACAGCTCCACCACCGCATCCACGGCCCCGGCATCACCCGACACCACCACCGAATCCGGACCATTGACCGCAGCCACCGCGACATCACCGGACACCTCCACGAGAGAGGCGACCACCTCCGCCTCCGACGCATTCACCGCAGCCATCGCACCACCCGAAGGCAGCTCCTGCATCAGACGGGCACGCGTCGCCACGAGCCTGCACGCGTCCGGAAGTGAGAGGACACCCGCTACGTACGCGGCAGCCACCTCACCCACCGAGTGACCCACCACCGCATCCGGCCTCACACCAGACGCCTCCAGCACACCCGCCAGAGCAACCTCGAAAGCGAACAACCCCGCCTGCGCATACAGCGTCTGATCCGCCAACTCCGGATCCACACCATCCACGCCCAGGACCACATCCCGCACCCGATGAGCGGTCCCCAACTCCAGCTCCAACAACCCGCACACCCGGTCGAATACCTCGGCAAAGACCGGACTGCCCGCATACAGATCCCGGCCCATACCGGCCCACTGAGCACCCTGACCAGCAAAGATCAGACCCACCCGGGCATCCGCGGGTGCCACACCCGACACCACCGCACCCGACGACACCCCGGCCGCCAGATCGGATACCGCGGACATGAGCTCGTCCCGCTCCGTGCCCAGTACCACCGCGCGGTGCTCGAACGCGGATCGGGTCGTCGCCAACGACCACGCCACATCAGCCGGTTCCAGCCCCGGACGGGACGTCACCCACTCCCGCAACCGACCCGCCTGCGCCGCAAGACCCTCAGCCGACCGGCCGGACAGCAGCCACGCGCCGATGCCCGAACCCACCCGAGCCGATTCCCGCACCGCAGCCGGAGCAACGTCCCACACCGCAACGGCCGCCTCTACGGCGGGGGCTTCCTCGATGATGACGTGCGCATTCGTCCCACTGATCCCGAACGCCGACACCCCAGCCCGACGCGGACGCTCCCCCACCGGCCACGCCACCGACTCATCCAGCAGCCGCACCTCACCCGCCGACCAGTCCACATGCGACGACGGGTCCTCGGCATGCAACGTCCGCGGCAACCGCTCATGCTGCAACGCCAACACCATCTTGATCACACCAGCAACCCCGGCCGCGGCCTGCGTATGCCCGATGTTCGACTTCACCGCACCCAGCCACAACGGAGCACCCCCCGCACGCTCCTGACCATACGTAGCCAACAACGCCTGCGCCTCAATCGGGTCACCCAGCGTCGTACCCGTCCCGTGCGCCTCCACCACATCCACATCAGCAGCCGACAAACGCGCATTCGCCAACGCCGCACGAATCACCCGCTGCTGCGACGGACCATTCGGCGCCGACAAACCATTCGACGCACCATCCTGATTCACCGCCGAACCACGCAACACAGCCAACACCCGGTGGCCGTTGCGCCGCGCCTCCGACAAGCGCTCCACCACCAGAACCCCAGCGCCCTCGGCCCACCCGGTCCCGTTCGCGTCCTCCGAGAACGCACGGCAACGGCCGTCCACCGAAAGACCCTGCTGACGCGAGAACTCCACAAACGAGAACGGAGTCGCCATCACCGTCACGCCACCAGCCAGCGCCATCGAGCACTCACCCGAACGCACCGCCTGCGCCGCAAGATTCAACGCCACCAACGACGACGAACACGCCGTATCCACCGTCACCGCCGGACCCTCAAGACCCAACGCGTACGAAACACGGCCGGAAAGCACACTGGTGGAGTTGCCGGTCATCAGATGGCCCTCGACACCGGAGCCGTCCTGACCGGTGAGTGCCATGCCGATGGCGTAGCCGGATCCGAAACCGCCTGCGAAGACACCGGTCGCGCTGCCCCGCAGCGATGACGGATCGATCCCCGCCCGCTCCAACGCCTCCCACGACGTCTCCAACATCAACCGCTGCTGCGGATCCATAGCAAGGGCCTCACGCGGACTGATCCCGAAGAACCCCGCATCAAACTCCGCCGCACCCCGCAAAAACGCACCCGACTCCGTATACGAAGTCCCCGCACTCTCCCCCTCCGGATCGAAGAAACCCTCCAGATCCCAACCACGATCCGTCGGAAAACCACCCACCGCATCACCACCGGACGCCAACAACTCCCAGAACTCCTCAGGCGAGTTCGCTCCCCCGGGGAACCGGCACGCCATACCCACAATCGCCAACGGCTCATCCACCACAGGGGCCGCCACAGCGGCGACCGGGGCGGCGGTTGCGGCTTCGGCGGCGTTGTCCGGATGTGCGCCGACCAGTTCGCCGTGCAGGAAGGCGGCCAGCGCCACCGGCGTCGGGTGGTCGAAGACCAGGGTTGCCGGCAGCCGCAGCCCGGTCGCCGCGTTCAGCTGGTTACGCAGCTCGACCGAGGTCAGCGAGTCGAAGCCCAGGTCCCGGAACGCCTGCCGGGCCTGTACCAGCTCCGCCGATTCGTGCCCCAGTACGGCGGCGGCCTCGGCACGGACCACGTCGGTCAGCACGCGGTCCTGCTCCGAGCGGCCAAGACCGGCGAGCCGGGCGGCGAGTTCGCCCTCGGCCCTGGGAGCCGCACCGGCGCTGCCGGTACCGGCGCGCGCGGCGGCCAGTCGGCGGATCTCCGCCATGTCCCGGACCAGTGGCATCTCCAGGACGTGCGCCGTTCCCGGCGCCGAGCCCAGCTGCTGCGGGTCGAAGTCCATCACCGTCACGGCGGCGTCCGGACCGTCCACTGCCTCGACCAGGGCCTCCACGGCGAGCCGCGGATCCATCGGCGGCATCGCGGTCCTGCGCATCCGGGAGCGGATGGCCTCATTGGACTGTGCCAGGCCCTCACCGCCCCACAGGCCCCAGGCGACTGCCAGACCGGCAAGCCCACGGGCCCGCCGGTTCTCCGCCAGCGCGTCCAGATACGAGTTGGCCGCCGCGTAGTTGCCCTGACCGGGACCGCCCAGAGTGGAGGCCGCCGAGGAGAACAGTACGAACGCGTCCAGCTCCAGATCCGCCGTCAGCTCGTCCAGCAGCGCCGCGCCCTGGACCTTCACCTCCAGCACGGACGCCAGTCGCGCCGGCGAGAGGCGGTCCACGACTCCGTCGTCCAGGACGGCGGCCGTGTGCAGCACCGAGGAGAGTGCGGGGCCGCTCGCCGCGAGCCACTCCAGCAGCCCGGACAGCGCCGGGCGCTCGCTCACGTCGCACGCGACGATCTGGACTTCGGAGCCGGCTGCGGCGAGTTCGGCCGCCAGGGCCGCCGCGCCCGCGGCGGTCGGTCCGGAGCGGCTGGTCAGTATCAGGCGCTCGGCGCCCCGGTCGGCCAGCCGGCGCGCCACGTGTCCGGCGATCGCCCCGGTCCCGCCGGTGATCAGCACTGCGCCGCGCGGCGTCCAGCCCTCCCCGTGGCCGCCGCTCCGCGGGACGCTCGTCAGTCGGCGGCCCAGGATCCCGGCCCGCCGGACGGCGACCTCGTTCTCCCCGCAGCCGGCCAGCACCGCGACCAGCCGCGCACCGGCCCGCTCGTCCACGGTCTCCGGCAGGTCGACCAGGCCGCCCCAGCGCTCCGGGTGCTCCAGGCCGACGACCCGGCCCAGACCCCACACCTGCGCCTGTACCGGATGCGTCAGCGCCTCACCTCGGCCGGCCGCCACGGCGCCGCGGGTGGCGATCCACAACGGTGCCTCGATCCCGGTGTCCCCCAGGGCCTGGACCAGCGCGAGGGTGCCGGCCAGGCCGGCGTTCACCACCGGGTGGTCCGGCAGCGGAGTCTCGTCCAGCGCCAGCAGAGACAGCACGCCCGAGACGGCGGAGGTGTCCGCATCACCGGTCAGCAGCGCGGCGACCTGGGCCCGGTCGGAGGCCCCGGCCGGGGCCTCGACCAGTACGACATCGGCGCCGCGGGCAGAGAGCGCCGCGAGGCACTGCTCCCCCGCACCGCCGTCCGAGCCGGCCGATGTCACCACCAGCCACCTGCCGGACAGCGGCCGGGAATCCGGCTCGGCGATCGCTGACCAACCGATGCGGTAGCGCCAGTTGGCGGTGGTCGACCGGTCCTGCTCCTGGCGCCGCCAGGACGCAAGCGCCGGCAGTACGTCGTTGAACGGGCGCGCACCCTCCAGTGCCAGCGTCTCACCGAGTCGGCTCAGGTCCCCGCCCTCGACGGCGGCCCAGAAGGCGGACTCCGCGCCGGTACTCGCACCGTCGACTCCGGCGGCCAGGGAGCCGCCGATCGGGAGCGCCAGCATGCCCTCGGGCCAGTAGCGCCGGTGGCGGAAGGCATACGTCGGCAGCTCCACCTGCTCACCTGCGGGGAGGACCGACTTCCAGTCGACCGGTGCCCCGTGGACGAACGCCTCGGCCAGCGAGGTCACCAGCCGCTCCGTGCCGCCCTCGTCCCTGCGCAGCGTCCCGCAGACGGCGGCCGGCTCGGCACCCGGTCCGGAGTGCCGGGCGACATCCTCCAGGGTGTCGTTCATCGCACCCATCAGCACCGGATGCGGCGTCACCTCTACGAAGACCTGGCAGGCCTGCCCGGCCAGCACTCGTACCGCGCGGTCGAAGTGCACGGTGGCGCGCAGGCTGCGGAACCAGTACCCGGCGTCCAGCTCCTCACCGGACAGCGTCTCCCCGGTCATCGCGGAGACCATGGTGACCCGGCCGCGGCTCGGGGATATCCCGGCCAGCGCGGCCGTGATCTCCTCCTCAAGCCGGTCCACCTGAGCGGAGTGCGAGGCGTAGTCCACCGCCACCATCCGCGCCCTGGCACCCTCGGCCTCGAACTCCGCCTTCAACTCCTCCAGAGCATCCGGCTCACCCGAAACCACTGTCGCCGAAGGCCCGTTGACCGCCGCCAGCGACGCACCATCGCCAAAGCGGGCGATGCGCTCCTCGACCTCGGAGGCCGGACGGCTGACGGACAGCATCCCGCCCCGGCCCGCCAGCACCTTCAGGGACTTCGAGCGCAGCGCCACCACCCGGGCGCCATCCTCAAGGGACAACATCCCCGCAACGGTCGCCGCCGCGATCTCACCCTGCGAATGCCCGACCACAGCCTCCGGGGCGACACCGGCCGCCTCCCACACCGCAGCCAACGACACCATCACCGCCCACAGAGCAGGCTGAACCACATCAGCCGCCTCCAGCGCAGGCGCACCCTCCGCACCCGCAAGCACCTCGTCCAACGACCAGTCCACATAAGGCGAGAGCGCCGCCGCACACTCACCCAGCCGCGCCGCGAACACCGGCGAAACCTCCGCCAGCTCACGCCCCATCCCCACCCACTGCGAACCCTGACCCGCGAAGACGAACACCGTGCGGGCGCCCGGCCTGGACGTGCCCGCGACCAGCGAGCCCGAGGGGGTGCCGGACGCCAGGCTCGCCAGGCCCGCCAGCAGCTGCTCGCGGTCGCTGCCGACGATCACAGCGCGGTGCTCGAAGACCGAGCGGGTGGCCGCCAACGACCGGGCCACATCCACCGGTTCGAGCGAGGGGCGGGCCGAAACCCACTCCCGTAGCCGGCCCGCCTGGGCTGCCAGCGCCTCGGCGGTACGACCGGCGACCACCCAGGCTCCGGCACCGGCTACCGGTATCGGCGCCGCTTCCGATGGCGTCTGGCCTTCGGGGCCGTCGACCGCGTCGGGCTCCGTCGCGGGGGCCTCCTCCAGGATGAGGTGGGCGTTGGTGCCGCTGATGCCGAACGAGGAGATGCCTGCCCGGCGCACCCGGCCGTCGGACTGCCACGGAACCGCCTCGGTGAGCAGCCGCACATCACCGCCCTCCCAGTCCACGTGCGAGGACGGCACCTCGGCGTACAGGGTCTGTGGCAGCTGCTCGTGCTGGAGGGCCAGCACCACCTTGATGACACCGGCGACCCCGGCCGCGGCCTGGGTGTGACCGATGTTGGACTTGACCGAGCCCAGCAGCAGCGAGCCGCGCTCGCCGCGTTCCTGGCCGTACGTGGCCAGCAGCGCCTGCGCCTCGATCGGGTCACCCAGCGTCGTACCGGTGCCGTGCGCCTCCACCACATCCACATCGGCGGTGGAGAGGCCGGAGTTGGCCAGCGCGGCGCGGATGACCCGCTGCTGCGAGGGGCCGTTGGGCGCGGTCAGCCCGTTGGACGCGCCGTCCTGGTTGATCGCGGAGCCGCGCAGTACGGCGAGCACCGGGTGCCCGTTGCGGCGGGCGTCCGAGAGGCGTTCCACCACCAGCATGCCGGCGCCTTCGGCCATGCCCATGCCGTCCGCGTCGTCCGAGAACGCCTTGGAGCGCCCGTCCGCCGCCAGGCCGCGGGCGTGCGAGAACGCCAGGAAGCCGTCCGGGCTGGCCATGATCGTGACGCCGCCGGCCAGGGCGAGCGAGCACTCCCCGTTCCGTAGGGCCTGGGCCGCCAGGTGGAGAGCGACCAGTGAGGAGGAGCACGCGGTGTCGACCGTGACGGCCGGGCCCTCCAGGCCGAGGGTGTAGGACACCCGGCCGGAGAGCACGCTCGCCGCGTTGCCGGTCATCAGATGCGCCCCGAGGCTCTCCAGCTCCTCCTCGTCGGTGACGCTGACGGCGAGGTAGGAGGAGCCGTATCCGCCGACGAAGGCGCCGGTACGGCTGCTGCGCAGGGTCGCCGGATCGATGCCGGCGCGCTCCAGGGCCTCCCAGGAGGTCTCCAGGAGCAGCCGCTGCTGCGGGTCCATCGCCAGGGCTTCACGCGGGCTGATCCCGAAGAAGCCCGGGTCGAAGGCGCCGGCTTCCTGGAGGAAGCCGCCGACCTGCGTGTAGGAGGTGCCGGCGTTCTCGATGTCCGGGTCGTAGAGCGCTTCGAGGTCCCAGCCGCGGTCGGTGGGGAAGGTGGAGAGTCCGTCGGCGCCGTCGGCGAGCATCTGCCACAGCTCTTCCGGGCTGGTCACTCCGCCCGGGAAGCGGCAGCCCATGCCGACGATCGCGATCGGCTCGTCCGCTGCGAACGCGGCGGTGGTCTCGGGGGCGGCGGGGGCCGCGTCATCCGAGAGGTCGCCGACCAGCTGCTCCCGCAGCTGTCCTGCCAGCGCGACCGGGTTGGGGTAGTCGAAGACGAGGGTGGTGGGCAGCCGCAGCCCGGTCGCCGGGTTGAGCCGGTTGCGGAACTCGACGGCGATCAGCGAGTCGAAGCCCAGGTCGGTGAAAGGCCGGCCGGCCTCGACGGCGTCGCCGGAGGGGTGCCCGAGCACGGCCGCCGCGTGGCTGCGGACCAGGTCGAGCAGGAGCCGGTCGCGCTCCGGGGCGGGCAGCGCCACCAGTTGCTCGCGCAACTCCTTGGCGGCACCGGCTCCGGTCCCTGCGGTGGCTGCACCGGCAGCGGAAATGACAGCGGCCCTGCGCGGGACGAGGTCGTCCGCCAGCTCCGTCCAGAGTGCGGGGATGCCGGTGGCGCCTGCCTGGGCCCGCAGCCCGGCCTTGTTCAGACGGGCCGGTACGAGGAGTGCATCGGCCCGCTCCAGGGCCAGGTCCAGCAGGGTCAGGCCCTCGTGCTCGCTGAGCGCGGCGAGGCCCGAGCCGGTCATCCGGCGGAGCATCACCTCGTCCAGATCGCGGCCGATTCCGGCCTCCGGCATCCACGGGCCCCAGGCCAGCGCGGTACCGGCAAGGCCGGCGGCCCGCCGGTCGGCGGCCAGGGTGTCGAGGAAGGCGTTGGCGGCCGCGTAGTTAGCCTGGCCCGCACCGCCGAAGACGGAGGCCACGGAGGAGAACAGGACGAAGTGGTCCAGGTCCAGGTGGCGGGTGAGATCGTGCAGGTGGCAGGCCGCGTCCACCTTGGGGCGCAGTACGGCGGCCAGCTGCTCGGCGCTGAGCGAGTCGACCAGACCGTCGTCGATGATGCCCGCGGTGTGTATGACGGAGCGCAGCGGGCGGTCGGCGGCGACAGCGTCCAGGACAGCGGCCAGCGCGTCCCGGTCGGCCGCGTCGCAGGCGATCACCCGGACGTCCGCGCCCTGCGCGGCGACCCCGGCGGCCAGTGCGGCGACACCGGCGGCGGCCGGACCGGAGCGGCTGAGCAGCAGAGCCTCGCGGGCCCTGCCCGTGGCGGCCAGGTGCCGGGCGACGACTCCGCCCAGGGTTCCGGTGCCGCCGGTCACCAGCACGGTGCGCGAGTCCGCCGTGGCGGCCTCCCGCGGGTGACCGGTGGCGTCCCGGGCGCCGGTGGGGCGGACCATGCGCCGGACGTAGCCGCGCTGCTCCCGTACGGCCAGCTCCGGTTCGCCGGCAGCCAGGGCGGCGGGCAGCGCGACCGGGTCGCCCGCTCCGCCGTCCGCGGAGAGGTCGGCCAGTACGAAACGGCCGGGGTGCTCCATCTGGGCCGAGCGCAGCAGGCCCCGGAGCGCGCCGGCCGCCGGGTCCTTCACTTGCTCACCGGGGAGTACCGACACACCTCCACACGTGACCAGGACGAGCTGGGCGTCCGTCAACTTTGTTGCGGACAGCCACTCCTGAATAAGCGTCAGTCCTGCGGTTGCGACCTTCCGGGCGGCCTCGGCGACTCCGTGTCCGTCCGTGCCGCCAGGTCCGCTCTCCGCGTCACTGCCGCTGATGCAGGCGAGCACGGTACTGGGGACGATCTCGCCCGCGCTGACGGCGGCATCGAGTTCGGCGACCCCGGCGTAGCTGTGCACCGGTGTCCCGGCGGCGTTCAGCTGCTCGGCCACGGCGAAGCGGTCGGCGCCGATCAGCGCCCACTGCCCGTGCGATGCCGGGTGCAGGGCCAGGTTCTGGGCGGTCTTCCGGGAGTCGTTGCGGTGCTGCGGAAGCCACTCCACCGTGAACAGGGCGTCCCGGATCCACGCGTCGTCCGTCCGCAGCTGGTCAGCGGAGAGCGGCCGGGTCTCCACCGAGGCCACCGACAGCACCGTCGTTCCGGAGGGATCGGCGGCGGTGAGCGCCAGCGTGCCGTCGGCGTCCCGGCGCAGCCTGACCCGCAGCACGGACGCGCCGGCGGCGTGCAGCTCCACGCCTCTCCAAGCGTGGGGCATACGGATCCGGTCGGGTCCACCGTCCGCCTCCCGTCCCTGTGCCTGCCCGGCCACAAGGTCGGCGAGCAGCGCCGCGTCGAGCAGTACCGGGTGCAGTCCGTACAGGTCGGCGGCGCCGGCGTCCTCCGGCAGTGCCACCTCGGCGAAGACGTCCTCGCCGCGCTGCCAGACGGCTTGCAGGCCCTGGAGGGCGGGGCCGTAGACGTCGGCCATCCGTACGGTGTAGAGGTCGGCGATGTCCAGCGCGCGGGCGTTCCGTGGCGGCCAGGCAGTGAGGTCGGCCGGCGTCCGGGGTGTCTCCTGCGCGGAGTCCCGGGCTGGGGCGACGAGGGCCGTGGCGTGCCTGACCCAGCTGTGCTCCTCCTCCGAGCGGTCCGGGCGGGCGAAGACGTCCACCTGACGGCGGCCTTCCTCGTCGCCCGCGCCGACAACCACCTGGATCTGCATCCCGGCGCCCTCGGTGGGCAGCACCAGCGTTTCCAGCAGGGTGAGTTCGTCGAGATGTGAGCAGCCCGCCTGGTGCCCCGCACTCACCACCAGCTCCACGAAGCCGGTGCCGGGAAGCACCACCACACCGCCGACGGCGTGGTCGGCCAGCCAGGGCTGGGTGCGTACGGACAGCCTGCCGGTGCAGACCAGTTGGTCCTCGCCTGCCAGGTCGACAACGGCACGCAGCATGGGGTGGCCCACTGCCTCCAGGCCCAGCTCGGCCGGGTCTCCGGCTCCCGGCTTCACCGTGCCGGGCAGCGCCATCATGCCCTTGGGCCAGTAGCGCTGGTGCCGGAAGGCGTACGTCGGCAACTCCACCGGCTCACCCACCGGCAGCACACGCTTCCAGTCCACCGGGGCACCACTGACGAACGCCCGCGCCAGACCCGCCTCCAGACCGGTGGCCCCCTCCTCCGTACGCCGCTGGAGCGGGACGAACGCAGGCTCGACACCGCCGACACCGGCCACCGCATCGGGACCGAGCGAGGACAACGACCCGTCCGGACCCACCTCCACGAAGACCGAGACACCCTCACGGGCCAACGCGGCCACCGCGTCCGCGAACCGCACCGCCTGGCGCGTCTGCGCGGGCCAGTACCCCGCCTCCGGCTCCGACACCAGCTCGCCGGTCAGCGCACCCGCCCACAGCACCTCAGGCCGGTGATACGCCAACCCCGCCGCCACAGAACCCAGTTCATCGAGCACCGGGTCCATCGCCGGAGAATGGAAGGCATGCGAGACCCGCAGACGCCGCACCCGGTGGCCCCGCTCCCGCCACAGCTCCAACACCGCATCGACGGCTTCGGCATCACCCGACACCACCACCGAGTCCGGACCATTGACCGCAGCGATCACCGCCACACCCGGCACCTCGGCCAGCGAAGCGACCACCTCCGCCTCCGACGCGTTGACCGCAGCCATCGCACCACCGGCGGGCAGCTCCTGCATCAACCGTGCACGGGCCGCCACGAGCCTGCACGCATCCGGAAGCGACAGCACTCCCGCCACGTACGCGGCAGCCACCTCACCCACCGAGTGACCCACCACAGCGTCCGGCTTCACACCGGCCGCCTCCAGCACAGCCGCCAGAGCAACCTCAAAAGCGAACAACCCCGCCTGCGCGTAAAGCGTCTGATCCGCCAGACCACCCTCCACGCCGTCCACACCCAGGACCACACCCCGCACCGGGTGAGCGGACCCCAACTCCAGCTCCAGCAACCCGCACACCCGGTCGAACACCTCGGCAAAGACCGGACTGCCCGCATACAGGTCCCGGCCCATACCGGCCCACTGCGCACCCTGACCCGCGAAAATCAGACCCACCCGCGCACCCGTCCGGGCCACACCGGAAACCGTGGAACCCGAAGGCACCCCGGCCTCCAGCTTCCCCAGACCGGAAACCAACTCCTCACGCCCCGAACCCAGCACCACCGCACGATGCTCGAAAGCCGACCGCGTAGCCGCCAACGACCACGCCACATCCGCAGGCTCCAGCTCCGGACGGGACGCCACCCACTCCCGCAACCGACCCGCCTGCGCCACAAGCCCCTCAGCCGAACGCGCCGACACCAGCCAAGCACCGGCGCCTTGCAGGATCGGCTCAGCGGTCGGGCCGCCGACGTCCTCGGGCGCGGTGTCCTCGCCATCCGCGCCGTCCGCATCCGCCGAGTCCTCGGCCGACTCCTCGGCCGGCGCCTCCTCCACGATGACGTGCGCATTGGTGCCGCTGACACCGAACGAGGAGACACCACCGCGTCGTACGCGCTCCCCCAGCGGCCAGGGCCGGGCCTCGCTCAGCAGCTCGACGTCCCCGGCCGACCAGTCGATGTGCGGCGAGGGCTGCTCCGCGTGCAGGGTCTGCGGCATCTGCTGGTGCTGAAGCGCCAGCACCAGCTTGATGACGCCCGCGATACCGGCCCCGGCCTGGGTGTGGCCGATGTTGGACTTCACCGAGCCCAGCCAGACCGGCTGGTCGTCCGCGCGGCCCTGCCCGTAAGTGGCGAGCACCGCCTGCGCCTCGATCGGGTCGCCGAGCGTGGTGCCCGTTCCGTGCGCCTCCACCACGTCCACATCGGCGGTGGACAGACGGGAGTTGGCCAGCGCGGCCCGGATGACCCGCTGCTGCGAGGGGCCGTTGGGCGCGGCCAGCCCGTTGGACGCACCGTCCTGGTTGATCGCCGAGCCGCGGACCACCGCGAGCACCGGGTGCCCGTTGCGGCGGGCGTCCGAGAGCCGCTCAAGGACCACCATGCCGGCGCCCTCGGATATGCCCATGCCGTCCGCTTCGGATGAGAACGCCTTGCAGCGCCCGTCCCCCGCGAGCCCCAGCTGCTTGGAGAACTGGGCGAACATGACCGGGACGGTGGTGACCGTGACCCCGCCGGCCAGCGCAAGCGAGCACTCCCCGGAGCGCACCGCCTGGCAGGCCAGATGGAGCGCCACCAGCGAGGAGGAGCACGCGGTGTCCACCGTCACCGCCGGGCCTTCAAGCCCCAGCGAGTACGACACGCGGCCGGAGATGACGCTGGTGGAGGTACCCGTCATCAGGTGGACGTCGAGGTCCTCGTCGGTGCCGAAGCCGTAGCCCGACAGCGAGGCCCCGGCGAAGACACCGGTCTGCGAACCGCGCAGGGAGTCCGGGTCGATACCGGACCGCTCCAGCGCCTCCCAGCACACCTCAAGCAGCAGCCGCTGCTGCGGGTCCATGGCGACGGCTTCACGTGGGCTGACCCCGAAGAAGCCGGCGTCGAACCCGCTGGCGTCCGCGATGAAACCGCCTTCGGGAAGCCGCGTACGGCCGTCCGGGCCCTCCCCCCTCAGCTCATCCAGGTCCCAGCCGCGGTCGGTGGGAAGGTCGGCAATTCCGTCGCGTCCGGTGGCCAGCAGATTCCAGAAGTCCTCCGGATTCTCAATTCCTCCGGGATAACGGCAGCCGATGCCCACGATCGCAATGGGCTCATGGCTGCGCTCCTCGACCTCACGCAGGCGTTGACGCGTGTTGTAGAGGTCCGTCGTTACCCACTTGAGATAATCGCGGAGGGCCTCTTCATCTGCCATCGGATCTCACCAATCCAGTTCGTGAAAAACCCACACGTGCCATCCGCACCTGACGGGGTACCAATTACCGGCCGAGTTCCCGGTGGATAAACTCGAATATCTCGTCGTCGGTTGCGGATCCGATCTTCTCCGCGACTGCCTGACTCTCTTCCGGAGCGCCGGTCTCCTTCCACTGGGTGAGGAGACCCTGCAGGCGCTCGGTGACCATCTCGTACGTCTTCTCGTCCGGCGCCGTCCCGGTCAGCAGCGACCCGAGCCGGTCGACCTCCTCCACCAGCGACACCGGGGCCGTACCGTCCTGGAACTCCTCGTTCCAGAGGTGGCCGGCCACTGCTTCCGGGGTGGGGTGGTCGAACAACAGCGTGGCCGGAAGCTGCAGGCCGGTGGCGCTGCTCACCCGGTTCCGCAGCTCGACCGAGGTCAGCGAGTCGAAACCGAGGTCGCTGAAAGGACGGGTGGCCTCCACGTCCTCCGGCGCGGCGTAGTCGAGCACCGCGGCGGCCTGCGTCTGCACCAGACGGACCAGCGCCCGGTGCTGCTCGGCTTGCGGCAGCCCGGCCAGCTCCTCGCGGAGCGAGGCTCCGGCGGCCGGATCGGTGACCGGCTCGGCCGCCTCCTCCGCCAGAGCTGCGGCGACCTCGGGCAGGCTCTCGATGAGCGGGCTGGACCGGCGCAGCGTGAACGGCACGGCAAACCGTGACCAGTCCACGTCGACAATGGTCAGCGGCCCTTCCCTGCCGTCCACGAGATGCGCCAGCGCCTGCACGGCGCGGTCCTTGTCCATCAGCGCCACACCGCCGCGGGCCAGCCGTCCCGCGGTCTCGGCGTCGGTCATGCCGCCGCCGCCCCAGGGGCCCCAGGCCACCGAGGTCCCTGCCAGGCCCTGCGCCCTGCGGCGCTCGGCGAGGCCGTCCAGATAGGTGTTGGCGGCGGCGTAGGCGGGCTGCACGATGCTGCCCCAGATCGCCGAGATGGACGAGAACAGTACGAACGCGTCGAGTTCCAGACCGAGTTCGCGGGTCAGCTCGTCCAGATGCCGGGCTCCTGACGCCTTGGCCGCCAGGACCGCGTCCGTCTCGGCCAGGTCGGCTTCGGCCACCGGCACGGCCTGCCCGATTCCGGCGGTGTGCAGCACCGCGGAGAGCGCCGGGCCGGTCGTCGCGATCCGGCTGAGCGCCCCGGCCACCTGGGCCCGGTCGCTCACGTCGCAGGCCAGTACGTCCACCCGGCTGCCCAGGGCGGCCAGTTCGGCGGCCCGTGCGGCGACCCCGGCAGCCGCCGGACCTGACCTGCTGGTCAGGACCAGCCGCTCGGCACCCCGGCCGGCTGCCCAGTGCGCCACATGCCCGCCGATGGCACCGGTGCCGCCGGTGACGAGGACACTCCCGCGTGGTGTCCACTCCCGGTCCGATGCGGTCGGCTGCGGGGCATGGGTCAGCCGCCGTCCGAGGATCCCGGCCGGACGGATCGCCGCCTGGTCCTCTCCACAGCCAGCCAGCACCACACCCAGCCGGGCGGTGATCTTCCCGTCCTGCCCGTCGAACTCGGCAGGCAGATCGACCAGCCCACCCCAACGCTCCGGATGCTCAAGGCCGGCCACCCGGCCCAGCCCCCACACCTGCGTCTGCAGCGGACGGACCGGCGACTCGGCGGGCGCTCCGGCCACCGCACCCGATGTGGCCACCCAGAGCGGGGCCTCCACCTCCGCGTCGCCGAGCCCCTGCACCAGACCGAGCGTCGCGCCCAGCCCCACGGTCACCGACGGGTACGCGGCCATCGGCGACTCATCCAGCGCCAGCAGCGAGAACACCCCGGCGAATCCATCCACCGGAAGCACGGCGCGGACCTGCTCGGCCACCACCTCCCGGCCGGCAGCCCCGGCCACCTCCAACAGCTCGACATCCGCCCCGAGAGCGGACAGTGCGTCGCGGCACTGCCGCATCATCGAACCGTCCGCCTGCCCGGCCGGGGCAAGAAGCAGCCATGTGCCGGACAGCCGGGCCGGACCCGTCTCCGGGACCGGCGCCCAGGTGATCCGGTACCGCCAGCTCTCGGTGACCGAACGCTCCCGCTCCCGGCGCCGCCAGGACGCCAACGCGGGCAGTACTCCGCCCAGCTGATCCTGGTCCTCCAGAGCCAGTGCGTCCGCGACACCCGAGAGGTCACCGCCCTCGACGGCCGCCCAGAACCGGGCCTCCGCCTCGGTCGACGCACCATCCGCACCGGCCACCGCCGTGGCGGAGGGCTCCAGCCAGTACCGGCGGTGCAGGAAGGCGTACGTGGGCAGCTCCACCACATCACCGGCCGGGAGGACCTTCTGCCAGTCCACCGTCAGCCCACTCACGTACGCCTGCGCGAAGACCCTCAGCAGACGTGCGGCCCCGGCATCCTCCTGGGCCAACGTGCCGACCGACAGCACCTCACCGGCACCCGCGTCCTCCGCGGTCTCCACCACCGAAGCAGTCAGCACCGGATGCGGTGAGACCTCGACGAACGCCCCGTAACCCGAACCGAGCAACGTACGGACGGCTTCCTCGAACCGCACCATCCGCCGCAGATTCGCGAACCAGTACCCCGCATCCACCTCCTCGCCCGTGAGCCACTCACCCGTCACCGTGGACATCATCGGCACCCGGCCCGAGCGCGGAACGATCCCTGACAACTCACTCCGCAACACGTCCGCCAACGGCTCCACCGCCGGAGAATGCGCCACGAAATCAGTCGACGGAACCCGCCAACGCATCACCTTCCGCGCCGCCAACTCCCGCTCGAACCCGTCCAACGCCTCCGGCTCACCCGAGACCACTACCGAGGCAGGCCCATTCACCGCAGCAACCGACAACCGGCCACCCCAGCCGTCCACCAGCTCCCGCACCGAACCCGACGGCATCACGACCGACACCATCGACCCCGACACCGCCAACCCCGACAACGCGCGAGAACGCACCACCACCACACGGGCCGCGTCCTCAAGGGACAGCATCCCGGCCACCGTCGCCGCAGCAATCTCACCCTGCGAATGCCCCACCACCGCATCGGGAACGACACCAGCCGCCTCCCACACCGCGGCCAACGACACCATCACCGCCCACAACACCGGCTGCACCACCGCAGCAGCCTCCAACGACGGCGCACCCCCCACACCCGCCAGCACATCACTCAACGACCAGTCCACATACGCGGAAAGCGCAGCCTCACACTCCGCGAACCGAGCCGCGAACAACGGCGAGCAAGCCAACAACTCCCGCCCCATACCGGCCCACTGCGCACCCTGACCCGCAAACACAAACGCCGTACGCCCCGTCGAACGCACAACCCCCGACACCACCGAAGGCGACGACTCACCGACCGCCAGACTCCGTACACCCTCCAGCAGCCCGCCCCGGCCATCCCCGACCACCACAC
The DNA here is from genome assembly GCF_042751845.1 of Streptomyces sp. NPDC059398. Classification (NCBI taxonomy): domain Bacteria; kingdom Bacillati; phylum Actinomycetota; class Actinomycetes; order Kitasatosporales; family Streptomycetaceae; genus Streptomyces; species Streptomyces sp. NPDC059398. The sequence continues at coordinate 36,112 of NZ_JBHYWP010000047.1, forward strand.
CACGATGCTCGAACACCGACCGCGTAGCAGCCAACGACCACGCCACATCAGCAGGGCCCACATCCGAGCGGACGTCGACCCATTCGCGGAGCCGGTCGGCCTGGGCGGTCAGCCCCGCGACGGACCGGCCGGACAACAGCCACGCGGTGGCCTCGCCCGCAGCGAGGAGTGCGGGGACGTTGTCCGTCGGCTCGGGCGCCTGGTCGGCGTCGGCCGGCTCGGTCTCCTCGGCCGGGGCCTCTTCCAGGATGAGGTGGGCGTTGGTCCCGCTCATGCCGAACGACGAGACGCCGGCACGACGTACCCGGTCCTCCGCCGACCACGCGACCGCATCGGTCAGCAGCCTGACATCACCGGCCGACCAGTCGATGTGGGGTGACCGCTCGGCTGCGTGCAGGGTCTGCGGCAGCTCCCGGTGCTGGAGTGCGAGCACCATCTTGATGACACCGGCCGCACCGGCAGCAGCCTGGGTGTGGCCGATGTTGGACTTCACCGAACCCAGCCACAGCGGACGGTCATCCGGACGCTCCTGACCGTAGGTCGCCAGCAGCGCCTGCGCCTCGATCGGGTCGCCCAGCGGGGTGCCGGTGCCGTGAGCCTCCACGACATCCACATCGGCCGCCGAGACACCCGCGTTGGCCAGCGCCGCACGGATCACCCGCTGCTGCGACGGACCGTTGGGGGCGGTCAGACCGTTCGACGCACCGTCCTGGTTGATCGCCGAACCACGCACCACAGCAAGGACCTTGTGCCCGTTGCGCCGCGCGTCCGACAAACGCTCCACCACCAGCATGCCGGCGCCTTCGCCGAGACCCATGCCGTCCGCGTCGGCGGAGAACGGCTTGCACCGGCCGTCCGGTGCCAGTCCCATCTGCCGGCTGAACTGGTCGAACAGCAGCGGGTTGGCCGCCACCATGACCCCGCCCGCCAGGGCCAGCGATGCCTCCCCGGAGCGCACCGCCTGGCAGGCCATGTGGAGCGCCACCAGCGAGGAGGAGCACGCGGTGTCCACCGTCACCGCAGGGCCCTCAAGACCGAGCACGTACGACACCCGGCCGGACACCACGCTGGTGGAGATGCCGGTCACCAGGTGGCCGTCGAGTTCCTTCTGCACGCCGGAGCTCCAGCCGTAACCGGAGGCGGATGCGCCGACGAACACACCGGTCCCGGTACCGCGCAGGGATGCCGGGGCAATGCCGGAGCGCTCCAGCGCCTCCCAGGCGACCTCAAGGAGCACCCGCTGCTGCGGGTCCATCGACACGGCCTCACGCGGACTGATCCCGAAGAAGCCCGCGTCGAAGCCGGTCGCGTCGTAGACGAAGCCACCGGAGCGGATGGGCCCCTGGGCGTCCCCCTCCCGGTCCTCGAAGACCCAGCCACGGTCATCGGGCAGTACGGAGACGGCGTCGGTCCCGGCGGTGACCAGGTTCCACAGCTTCTCCGGTCCCGTCACCCCGCCCGGGTACCGGCACGCCATGCCGACGATCGCCAGCGGTTCGTCCGTGGGCGCCGCCGCCAGGACCGGAGCGGTGCGCATCCCGTCCGGCTGTACGCCGTCCGGCATGCCGGGCAGCTCGGCCAGTTCGGCCAGCAGGAACTCGGCGGACGCGGCGGGCGTGGGGGCGTCGAACATCAGGGTGGCGGGCAGTTGCAGACCGGTGGCGCTGCTCAGCCGGTTACGCAGTTCGACCGAGGTCAGCGAGTCGAAACCGAGGTCGCTGAAGGCGCGGGTGGCCTCGACCTCGTCGGGCGAGGCGTAGTCGAGGACCGCGGCCGCCTGGGTCTGGACGAGGGAGACCAGCGTCCGCATCTGCTCGGTACGGGACAGACCCGCCAGCTCCTGGCGCCAGGAAGCCCCGGTGCCCCGGCCTGCCGTCGCGTCGTCGCTCCCCGGTGCGTCCGGCCGGTCTCCGGCCAGTGCGTCCCGGACGTCCGGCAGGTTCTCGATCAGCGGGCTGGGCCGGCGCAGCGTGAACGGCGGCGCGAACCGCTCCCAGTCCACGTGAGCCACGGTCAGCCGGGGTTCGCCGCTGTCCAGGACCTGGGCCAGCGCCTGTACGGCGAGGTCCTGGTCCATGACGATCAGGCCACGCCGGATACCCTGCGCCGCGCCCGCCTCGTCGGTCATCCCGCCGCCGCCCCAGGATCCCCAGGCCACCGAGGTCGCGGGCAGCCCCTGCGCCCTGCGGTACTCGGCGAGGCCGTCCAGGAAGGTGTTGGCGGCGGCGTAGGCGGGCTGGAGGCCGCTGCCCCAGGTGGCCGAGATCGAGGAGAACAGCACGAACGCATCGAGTTCCAGGCCGAGTTCGCCGGTCAGTTCGTGCAGGTGCAGCGCACCGGTCGCCTTGGCAGCCAGTACGGCGTCCGTTTCGGCGAGGTCGGTGTCCTGCACCAGGGTGGCCTGGTTGACGCCTGCGGTGTGCAGCACCGTGGTCAGCGCGGGGCCTTCCGCGGCGATCCGGCCGAGCACCCCGGCCAGCTGGTCGCGGTCTGCCGCGTCGCAGGCCAGTACGTCCACCCGGCTTCCCAGGGCGGCCAGTTCGGCGGCCCGTGCGGCGACCCCGGCAGCCGCCGGACCTGACCTGCTGGTCAGGACCAGCCGCTCGGCACCGCGGCCGGCCAGCCAGCGGGCCACGTGCCCACCGATGGCACCCGTGCCGCCGGTGACCAGGGCGCTGCCGCCGGGCTTCCACTGCCCGGCCGTGCCGCGGGGACGGCCTGCCCTGCTCAGCCGGCGGCCGAAGATCCCGGTCGGGCGGATGGCGGCCTGGTCCTCGCCGCAGCCGGCCAGCACCGCGCACAGCCGCGCCGCGACCTGACCCTCCACGCCGTCCTGCCCGCCGAACCCGGTCGGCAGGTCGATCAGCCCGCCCCAGCGGTCGGGGTGTTCCAGCCCTACGACCCGGCCGAAGCCCCAGGTCAGGGTCTGCGCCGGGGCGGCGGGCGACTCATCGGGCGTGGCGGCGACGGCGCCGCGGGTCAGCACCCACAGCGGCGCGTCGACTCCGGTGTCGCCCAGTGCCTGCACCACGGCCAGTGTGCGGGCGAGGCCAAGGGGAACCGCCGGGTAACGGACCATCGGGCTGTCGTCCAGGGCGAGCAGGGACACGATCCCCGCGGGTGCCTCGGTGTCCTGCAGCGCACTGCCGATAACGGTCGCCATCGCGGTGCGGTCCACGGCGTCCGCGGGTACACGGACGACCGTGGTGTCGGCTCCGCGGGCGGCAAGTGCCTCGGCACAGGCCCGGGTCGGGCCGTCGCCGTCCGGTCCGGTGAGCAGCAGCCAGCGCCCGGTGAGGACGGCGGCGACCGGGTCCGCCACGGGCGCCCAGCCGACCTGGTAGCGCCAGTCGGCGGTGGCCGACCGGTCCTGCTCCCGGCGCCGCCAGGAGCTGAGTGCGGCCAGCACCTCGTCAAGCGAGTGCTCGTCGTCCAGCTCAAGCACCTCGGCGATATGCGCCACATCGCCGCCTTCGACGGCGGCCCAGAACCGGGCTTCGGCCGCTCCGGACGCCCCGTCCGCAACGGGAGCTGCGGATCCGCCCGTGGCGGAGGGCTCCAGCCAGTAGCGTCGGTACTGGAAGGCGTACGTGGGCAGCTCCACCACATCACCGGCCGGGAGGACCTTCCCCCAGTCGACCCGCAGCCCGCTCACATGCGCCTGCGCGAACACCCGCAACAGACGCGCGGTCCCGGCATCCTCCTGGGCCAGCGTGCCGACCGACAGCACCTCACCGGCCCCCGCGTCCTCCGCGGTCTCGGTGACCGCCGCGGTCAGCACCGGATGCGGTGAGACCTCGACGAACGCCCCGTAACCGGCGTCCAGCAGGCTCCGTACGGCCTCCTCGAACCGCACCGTCCGCCGCAGATTCGCGAACCAGTAGGCCGCGTTCACCTCTTCACCCGTGAGCCACTCACCGGTCACCGTGGACATCATCGGCACCCGACCGGAGCGCGGAACGATCCCGGAGAGCTCACTCTCCAACTGCCCCGCCAACGGCTCCACCGCAGGGGAGTGCGCCACGAAATCAGTCGCGGGAATCCGCCAGCGCAGCACCTTCCGCGCGGCCAACTCCCGCTCGAACCCGTCCAACGCCTCCGGCTCACCGGAGACCACCACAGCGGCCGGCCCATTCACCGCAGCAACCGAGAGCCGCCCCTCCCACCTCTCCAGCAGCTCCCGCACGGAATCGGCGGGCATGACCACCGAGACCATCGACCCCGGCACCGCGAGCCCCGACAGCGCCTGGGACCGGACCGCCACCACCCGTGCGGCGTCCTCTAGGGACAGCATCCCCGCCACCGTCGCCGCAGCAATCTCACCCTGCGAATGCCCCACCACCGCATCGGGAACAACACCAGCCGCCTCCCACACCGCGGCCAACGACACCATCACCGCCCACAACACCGGCTGCACCACCGCAGCAGCCTCCAACGACGGCGCGCCCCCCACACCCGCCAGCACATCACTCAACGACCAGTCCACATACGCGGAAAGCGCAGCCTCACACTCCGCAAGACGGGCCGCGAACAACGGCGAGGAGCCCAGCAGCTCACGCCCCATCCCCACCCACTGCGCACCCTGACCCGCGAACACAAACGCCGTACGACCGGTGGAACGCGCAACCCCGGACACCACCGAAGGCGACGACTCACCGGCCGCCAGACCCTGTACCCCACTGAGCAGAGCATCCCGGCCATCCCCGACCACCACACCACGGTGCTCGAACACCGACCGCGAAGCAGCCAGCGACCACGCCACATCGGCCGGCTCCAGCGACGGACGCTCCGCCACCCACTCCCGCAACCGCCCCGCCTGCGCCGTCAGACCCTCCGCCGAGCGGCTCGACACCAGCCACGCCACAGCCTGCCCATCCGACAGCACCGCCGGCTCAGGGGTTTCCTCGGCCGTCTCGGCCTGCTCAGCGGGCCCCTCCAGCGCATCGGCCTCGTCCGCGTCCTCCGCAGGCTCGGCCTCCCCGACCGGCGCCTCCTCCAGGATCACATGCACATTCGTGCCACTCATCCCGAAACCGGACACACCCGCCCGCCGCACCCGCTCACCACTCGGCCACGCAACCGGCTCAGCCAGCAGCTCCACGCCACCCGCCGACCAGTCCACTTCGTCGGTGGGGTCCTCGACGTGCAGGGTGCGCGGCAAGTGCTGGTTCTGCAGCGCGAGCACCATCTTGATGATCCCGGCCATGCCCGCGGCCTGCTGGGCGTGGCCGATGTTGGACTTCACCGAACCCAGCCACAGCGGGCGCCCTTCCGGCCGCTCCTGGCCGTAGGTGGACAGCACCGCCTGCGCCTCGATCGGGTCGCCCAGCGGGGTGCCCGTTCCGTGCGCCTCCACCACGTCCACATCGTTGGCCGAGAGGCGGGCGCTGGAGAGAGCGGCGCGGATGACCCGCTGCTGCGAGGGGCCGTTGGGCGCGGTCAGGCCGTTGGACGCACCGTCCTGGTTGATCGCCGAACCACGCACCACGGCCAGGACCTTGTGCCCGTTGCGCCGCGCGTCCGACAGCCGCTCGGCCACCACCACGCCGACGCCCTCGGCGACGCCCATGCCGTCGGCGCCGGACCCGAACGCCTGGCACCGCCCGTCAGGGGAGAGCCCCAGAGAGCGGCTGAAGTCGGTGAACAGCACCGGGGTTGCCGCCACATAGGCGCCGCCGACCAGCGCCATCGAGCACTCCCCGGAGCGCAGCGCCTGGCAGGCCAGGTGGAGCGAGACCAGCGCCGATGAGCAGGCGGTGTCCACGGTGACCGCGGGGCCCTCAAGGCCCAGGGTGTAGGAGATGCGGCCGGACAGCACGCTCATGGCGTTGCCCGTCATCACGTGCCCGTCCAGATCGCCCTGTTCGCCGCTGGCCCAGCCGTAGCCGGACGCCGAGCCGCCGGCGAACACGCCGGTGGCGGAGCCACGCAGCGAGACCGGGTCGATACCGGAGCGCTCCAGCGCCTCCCAGGCGACCTCAAGGAGCACCCGCTGCTGCGGGTCCATCGACACGGCCTCACGCGGACTGATCCCGAAGAAGGCCGGGTCGAACCGGGTGGCGTCGTAGATGAAGTTGCCCGCCCGCACCTCGGCGGCTTCCTCGCCCGTGCCGTCCGGGCCGCCCAGGTCCCAGCCGCGGTCCTGCGGCAGCCCGGCCACCGACTCCTCTCCTGCGTACAGGAGTTGCCACAGGGCATCGGGGTTGCGCACCCCGCCGGGGAAGCGGCATCCCATGCCCACCAGGGCGATGGGCTCGCCGCCGGCCGCTTCCACCTCCTGCAGACGCTGCCTGGTCTCGTGCAGGTTGGCGGTCACCCGCTTGAGGAAATAGCGAAGCTTCTCCTCGCTCACTTACGTCACCTCGTCGAAGAAGTCGCGTCGCTGGCTGGTCACGCTGGCTGGTCAGTAGATTCCGAGTTCTTTTCCGATGAAGTCGAAGACCTCGTCGTCGGACGACGATTCGAGCTTCTCGGCAACCCCGGTCTCGGCGATCTGGGCCTGGGTCTCTTTCCACTTGGAGAGGACGACCTCAAGTCGGTTGGTGATCTGGGCGGAGTCGCCGCCGGACACCGCGGCGAGCATGTCCTCCAGCCGGTCCAGTTCGGCCAGTACGGGCTTGGCCGGGCTGGACTCCTCGGTGAGGCGGACCCGCAGATGGTCGGCGAGCGCGGCCGAGGTCGGATAGTCGAAGAGGAGGGTGCTGGGCAGCCGCAGCCCGGTGGACCTGCCCAGCCGGTCCCGGAGCTCGACGGCGGTCAGCGAGTCGGCCCCGAGGTCGTTGAAGGCCCGGTCGGCCTCCACGGATTCGGCGCTCGCGTGGCCCAGCACGGCGGCGGCCTCGGTGCGTACCAGCTGGGTCAGCAGCCGGTCCTGTTCCACCCGGGGCAGGGCGGCGAGCTGGCGGGCCAGCGCGCTGCCCGCTGCCGACTCCTCGTCGGCGCCGTCGCCGTCGCCCCTGGCGGCCAGCGTTTCGGCGACCTCGGGCAGGCTCTCGATCAGCGGGCTTGGCCGGCGCAGCGTGAACGGCGGCGCGAACCGCTCCCAGTCCACGTCCGCGACGGTGACGGTCGGGCGGCCTCCGTCGAGCGCCTGGCCGAGGGCGCGGATCGCCGCGTCCGGATCGATCAGGCGCAGACCGCGCCGCTCCATGTGCCCGGTGGCCTCCTCGTCGGTCATGCCACCACCGCCCCAGGGGCCCCAGGCCACCGAGGTGGCGGCCAGGCCGCGGGCCTGGCGGTCCTCGGCCAGGGCGTCGAGGTAGGCGTTGGCCGCCGCGTAACCGGCCTGCATTCCGCTGCCCCAGGTGGCGGCGACCGATGAGAACAGTACGAAGGCGTCCAGCTCCAGGTCCGCGGTGATCCGGTCCAGGGCGGCGGCGCCTGCTGCCTTGGCCGCGAGGACCGCGGCCAGTTCCGGCACCGACGCCTCGTCCAGTGCGGTCATCTGGCCCAGGCCGGCCGCATGCATGACGGCGGTCAGCGGCGGGCCGCCGGCGCCGATCCAGTCGACCGCGCCGACCAGTGCGGACTCCTCGCCCGCGTCGCAGGCGAGTACATCCACCTGCACTCCGGCCGCTGCCAACTCCACCGCAAGCGCACGGCTGTGGGCGGCGGCGGGACCGGAGCGGCTGGTCAGGACGAGCCGCTTGGCGCCGCGACCGGCCAGCCAGCGTGCCACGCGCCCGCCGATGGCACCGGTGCCGCCGGTGATCAGGACGGTGCCGCGGGGCACCCACGGCGCCCCGCCGCCCCGCGGCTGCGCGGCGCGGGTCAGACGGCGTCCGTAGATCCCGGACGGGCGGATGGCCACCTGGTCCTCGCCGCATCCGGCGATCACCGCACGGAGCCGTTCCGCGGTCCGCTCGTCGAACTGCTCCGGCAGGTCGATCAACCCGCCGCCGTGGTCCGGGTGTTCCAGTACGACAACCCGGCCGAGCCCCCACGCCTGCGCCTGCACCGGGCCGGCCGGCGCCTTCTCCGGCGCGACGGCGACACCGCCGCGGGTCACCCCCCACACCGGCGCGAGCACCCTTTCGGCGACCAGGGCCTGCGTCAGGGTCTGGGAACCGGCCAGACCGTTCGCCAGTGTCGGGTGCTCCGGCAGCGGGGTCTCGTCCACGGCCAGCAGGGATACGACGCCCGCGACACCGTCCTCCGGGAGCGCCGCGGCGATCTGTGCCGCCAGCCGTTCCTGGTCGGTGGTCTCCGCGGTCACCAGGGGCACCACCCGGCAGCCACCGGCGGTCAGCGCCTGCGCGCAGTGCTCGGTGAGCGCCTCCGCGGCCTGTCCTGCCGGGGCCACCAGCAGCCAGTTGCCGGCCAGTTCCACCGGGGCGGGGTCCGTGACCCGCTCCCAGTCCACCCGGTACCACCAGTCGGCGGTGGCGGACCGGTCCCGTTCGCGGCGTCGCCAGGACGCCAACGCTGGCAGTACGTGGGCCAGTTGCTGCTCGTCCTCGACGGCCAGGGTGTCGGCGATCCGGGAGAGGTCGCCCTCCTCCACCGCCGCCCAGAACTGCGCCTCGGCAGCCGTTCCCGTGCCGTCACCCCAGGAGTGCGGGAGGGTCTGTATCCCGTCCGGCCAGTACCGCTGGTGCCGGAAGGCGTACGTCGGCAGCTCCACCGGCTCCGCGATGGGCAGCACGCGCTTCCAGTCCACCTGGACCCCGGTGACGAAGGCTCGCGCCAGACCGGTCAGCAGGCTCGCCACACCGTCGTCCCTGCGCCGCTGGAGCGGTACGAAGGCGGGCTCGGCACGGTCGGCACCGGCCACCGCTTCGGCGCCGAGGGACGAGAGCGAGCCGTCCGGGCCGACTTCGACGAAGACGGAGATGCCCTCCCTCCCGAGTGCGGCCACCGCGTCGGCGAACCGGACCGCCTGCCGGGTCTGCGCAGGCCAGTAACCGGCCTCCGGCTCGGCCACCAACTCACCACTCAGCGCGCCCGCCCACAACACGTCAGGCCGGTGGTACGTCAACCCGGCAGCCACAGAACCCAGTTCACCGAGCACCGGATCCATCGCCGGGGAGTGGAAGGCGTGCGACACCCGCAGCCCCCGTACCCGGGAACCCCGATCCCGCCAGAGCTCCATCACCGCGTCGACGGCCTCGGCCTCACCGGAAACGACCACGGAATCCGGCCCGTTCACCGCGGCGACCACCACATCCCCGGTCACTTCCGCGAACGAGGCGACTACCTCCGCCTCCGGCGCGTTGACCGCAGCCATCGCACCACCGGCGGGCAGCTCCTGCATCAACCGGGCACGCGCCGCCACCAACCTGCACGCATCAGGAAGCGAGAGCACCCCCGCGACGTACGCGGCAGCCACCTCACCCACCGAATGGCCCACCACCGCATCCGGCCTCACACCAGACGCCTCCAGCACACCCGCCAGAGCAACCTCGAAAGCAAACAACCCCGCCTGCGCATACAACGTCTGATCCGCAAGCCCCGAATCCACACCATCCACGCCCAGGACCACATCCCGGACCCGAACCGAGGAACCCAACTCCAGCTCCAACAACCCGCACACCCGGTCAAACACCTCAGCGAAGACCGGACTGCCCGCATACAGACCCCGGCCCATACCCGTCCACTGCGCACCCTGACCCGCGAAAATCAGACCCACCCGGGCACCCGTCCGGGCCACACCGGTCACCGTCGTACCCGACGGCGCACCCGCCGCCAGCTGACGCAGACCCGAGACCAGCTCCGCACGCTCGGTGCCGACCAGGACGGCGCGGTGCTCGAAGGCCGAGCGTGTCGCCGCCAGCGACCACGCCACATCACCCGGTTCCAGCTCCGGACGGGCCGACACCCACTCCCCCAGCCGGTCCGCCTGCGCCGCAAGACCCTCAGCAGAACGCCCCGACACCAGCCACGCACCGGCGGTCGTGTGCGCCAGCACCGGCACCGCGTCCCGCTCCGGCCGGGCCGCCCCGGATCCCGCATCGGCGGACTCGCCGGCCTCGGCGGGGTCCTCGGGCGGGGCCTCTTCCAGGATGACGTGGGCGTTGGTGCCGCTGATGCCGAACGCGGAGGTGGCTGCCCGCCGCGGGCGCTCCCCGGCCGGCCATGCCACCGGCTCCGCGAGCAGCCGCACTTCGCCGGCCTGCCAGTCGATGTGCGGCGAGGGCTCGTCCACGTGCAGGGTGCGCGGCAGCTGCTCGTGCCTCAGTGCCAGCAGCATCTTGATCAGGCCCGCCATACCGGCGGCGGCCTGGGTGTGGCCGATGTTGGACTTCACCGAGCCCAGCCAGAGCGGCCGGTCCGCCGGGCGGTCCTGGCCGTAGGCCGCCAGCAGCGCCTGGGCCTCGATCGGGTCGCCGAGCGGGGTGCCGGTGCCGTGTGCCTCCACCGCGTCCACCTCGTCCGGGGTGAGGCGGGCATCGGCCAGCGCCGCGCGGATCACACGCTGCTGGGACGGGCCGTTGGGGGCGGTCAGGCCATTGGACGCACCGTCCTGGTTGATGGCGGAGCCGCGTATGACGCCGAGGACCCGGTGCCCGTTGCGGCGGGCGTCCGAGAGCCGCTCAAGCACCACCATGCCGGCGCCCTCACCCATACCCATGCCGTCCGCTTCGGCGGAGAACGCCTTGCTGCGCCCGTCCGCCGCCAGCCCGCGCTGCCGGGCGAAGCCGACCATCTCCCACGGGGTGGCCATCACCGCGACCCCGCCGACCAGTGCCAGCGGGCACTCCCCGGACCGCAGGGACCGGGCGGCGGTGTGCAGCGCCACCAGCGAGGAGGAGCAGGCGGTGTCCACCGTCATCGCCGGGCCTTCGAGGCCGAGTACGTACGAGACACGGCCGGAGATGATGCTGGTCGCGTTCCCGGTCACCAGGTGTCCCTCCACCTGGGCCGCGCTCTCCTCGCCGCCGAGCTGCATGCTGGCCAGCGCGTAGTTGGAGGAGTAGCCGCCGATGAACACACCGGTACGCGAGCCGCGCAGGGTTGCCGGGTCGAGGCCGGTGGACTCCAGCGCCTCCCAGGAGAGTTCCAGCATCAGACGCTGCTGCGGGTCCATGGCCAGTGCCTCGCGCGGGCTGATTCCGAAGAAGCCCGCGTCGAACCGGGTGGCCTGGTGGAGGAAGCCGCCCTCGCGGGTGTACGAGGTTCCGGCGTGCGAGGGGTCGGGGTCGAACAGGGCGTTCTTGTCCCAGCCCCGGTCCTTCGGGTAGCCCGAGATCCCCTCGCCGCCGCCGGCCAGCAGTTCCCAGAGCTCTTCCGGGGTGTTGAGGTCGCCGGGGAAACGGCAGCTCATGGCGACGACGGCGATCGGGTCCTCGCCCGTGCGGTCCGGCAGCTCCGGGGTCGCGGCGCTGCCTGCCGACGCGGTGTTCATGTCCAGAGCGCCGAGCAGCGTGGTCCGCAGGTGCTCGGCGAGCACCGCGGGGGTGGGGTGGTCGAACATGAGCGTTGCCGGGAGCCGGAGCCCGGTCATTGCGGCGATGCGGTTGCGCAGCTCGACCGAGGTGAGCGAGTCGAAGCCCAGCTCGCTGAAGGCGCGGTTCGGTTCGACCTCGTCGAAGTCGGCGTGGCCGAGCACTCCGGCGGCCTCGTCCCGGATCCGGCCCACCAGGAGCCGGTCCTGCTCGGTCCTGGACAGTCCGGCCAGCTGCCGGCCCAGTTCGCCCTCGGCCTGCTGTGCGCCACTCTCGGTGCGCCGGACGGCCTTGAGCTGCTGGACCTCGATGAGGTCGCGCAACAGCGGGGCCTCCAGAGCCTGTTCCTGCCCGGGTGCGGAAGCGAAGGCGTCGAGGTCGAGGTCCATCACGGTCAGTACGGTGTCGGTGCCGGCCAGTGCGGTGCCCAGGGCCTTGACCGCGAGCGCCGGGTCCATGAGGACCTCCCAGCGGTTGCGGCGCAGCCGCTGCCGGGCCGCCTCGGTGGCCTGGGACACGCCGTCGCCGGACCAGGGGCCCCAGGCGACGGCGAGCGCCGGAAGCCCACGGGAGCGCCGGTTCTCCGCCAGGGCGTCCAGGAAGGCGTTGGCCGCCGCGTAGTTGGCCTGCCCGGCACCGCCGAAGGTGGCTGCGGCCGAGGAGAACAGCACGAAGGCGTCCAACTCGCGGTCGGCGGTCAGTTCGTCGAGGTGGACGGCTCCTGCGGCCTTGGCGGCCAGGGCGTTCGCCAGCCGGTCGGCGTCCAGCCGGTCCAGCACCCCGTCGTCGAGGACGCCCGCGGTGTGCATGACGGCGGTCAGCGGCGGTCCGTCGGAGGCGATCCGGTCCAGGAGGGCGGCCAGCTGGGAGCGGTCCGCGCTGTCGCAGCGACGGATCTCCACGGTGGTGCCGGAGGCTGCCGCGCTCGCGGCGAGTGCGGCGGCGCCCGGGGCTGCGGCGCCCGACCGGCTGGCCAGCACGAGCCGTTCGGCGCCGCGGCCGGCCAGCCAGCGGGCGACATGCCCGCCGACGGCGCCGGTGCCGCCGGTGATCAGGACGGTGCTGCGGGGCGTCCACTCCCGGTCCGCGGCGGGCTGCGGGGCCCGGGTCAGCCTGCGGGCGAGGATCCCGGCGGACCGGATGGCCACCTCGTCCTCCCCGCAGCCTGCGAGGACCGCGCACATCCGGCTCGCGGCCCGGTCGTCCAGGACCGCGGGCAGGTCGATCAGCCCGCCCCAGCGGTCGGGCTGTTCCAGCGAGACGACCCTGCCGAGTCCCCAGGTCTGGGCCTGTACGGGACGGGTCAGCGGGTCGCCGGGCGCACTGGCCACCGCCCCGGTGGTGACCATCCACAGGGGTGCGGTGATCCCGGCGTCGGACAGCGCCTGCACCAGGGTCAGCGTCCCCGCCAGCCCGCCGGGCAGCGCGGGGTGCCGGGCGGTCGGCTCCTCGTCCAGCCCCAGCAGCGACAGCACCCCGGCCACCGAAGTGGGTGCGTCCTGCGCTGCGTCAGGTCCGGCCGCCCCGGCGTGGCCGGGGTGCAGAGCCCGTACGAGATCGGCGGCCAGCGCTCCACGCTCCGCGGTGCCCGTGGCCACCTCGACGGCCTCGGCCCGGACGCCGCGCGCGGTCAGCGCGCCGACGCACGCCCGGACCAGGTCCGCGGTGCCGCCGGTGTGCTCTGCGGGGACCGCCACCAGCCAGGTGCCGGCCGGCTTGGCCGGTGCCGGGTCGCTGAGCGGCGTCCAGCTGACCCGGTAGCGCCAGTTGCCGGTGACGTCGCGCTCCCGCTCGCGCCGCCGCCAGGACGCCAGCGAGGGGAGCACCTCACCGAAGGGCTGCGCTCCGTCCACGGCGAGGGTGTCGGCGAGCTGCCGCAGATCGCCTTCCTCGACGGCCGCCCAGAAGCGGGACTCGGCCTCGCCTGCCGCACCGGCCCCGCCGATGGCGTCCGTGACGGGTCCGGCCGGGCGGTCGGCGCCGAGCCAGTAGCGCTGGTCGCGGAAGGCGTACGTGGGCAGGTCGACACGGCTTCCGGTGGGCAGCACCCGGCGCCAGTCCACGGCGGTGCCCGCCACGTGCACCTGGGCGAGGGCGGCCAGCAGCCGCTGGGGGCCGCTGTTCTCCCGGTCCACCGTCCCGGTGATCACCGGGGTGCCGACCGATGTCAGCTCCTCGATGCTCTCGCTGATCCCGGTGGTCAGCACCGGCTGCGGGGAAACCTCGACGAAGGTCCGGTTCCCGGCCGATGCCAGTTCCTGTACCGCCTCGTGGAATCGCACGGTCCGGCGTACGTTGGCGAACCAGTAGCCGGCGTCCAGCTCCGCGCCGTCCACCCAGCGGCACTCGACGGTGGAGAACATCGGTATCCGCCCGGCCTCCGGCCGGATGCCGGACAGGCGCTCGGTCAGTACCCCGGACAGCTGCGCCACCCCGGCCGAGTGCGCCACGAAGTCGGTCACCGGGACCGGCCACCGCATGATGTGGCGGGCCGCCAGCTCGGCGCCGAACTCGGCCAGCGCCTGGGTCTCACCGGAGACCACGGTGGCGGCGGGCCCGTTCACCGCGGCGACGGCCAGCCGGTCGCCCCAGGGCTCCAGCAGTTCGCGTACGGCCGCGGCGGGCATCACCACCGACAGCATGCCGCCGCCGGTGCCCAGACCGGACAGCTCCTGGCTGCGCACCGCCACGACCCTGGCCGCGTCCGGGAGGGAGAGGATGCCGGCCACCGTGGCAGCGGCGATCTCCCCCTGCGAGTGGCCGACCACCGCGCCGGGGGTGACACCCGCGGCCTCCCAGACCGCGGCCAGCGACACCATCACCGCCCACAGCGCCGGCTGCGCCACGTCGGCACGCTCCAGCCCCGGCGCCCCGTCCGCACCGGCCAGCACATCGGCCGGCGACCAGTCCACGTACGGTTCGAGCGCCGCGGCGCACTCCGCGAACCGGGCCGCGAACACCGGCGATGCGGACAGCAGTTCCCGGCCCATGCCGGCCCACTGGGCGCCCTGGCCGGGGAAGACGAAGACGGGCTCGTCGCCCTCGACGGCCGCGGCGGTACCGGCGACCACCCGGGGGTCGCTCTCCCCGGCGGCCAACGCGGCCATTCCCGCAGCGAGTTCGGCACTGTCGCCACCGGTCACCACAGCCCGGTACTCGTGCACCGAGCGGGTCGCCGCAAGGGACCAGGCGACATCAGCGGGGTCCGCCCCGGGGTGAGTCGCCAGGTGCTCCGCCAACCGGGCCGCCTGCCTGCGCAGACCGTCCGCCGTACGCCCGGACACCAGCCAGGCGACACCGCCGGTCGCGTCGAGGACCGCGGGGGGCCGCGGGGCGCCGCGCGCAGCGGCCCCGGCCCCGCCGCACGGGCCGGGGGCCGCGACCACGTCCGACCCGGCCGGCTCCGGGGCCTCTTCGAGGATGACGTGCGCGTTGGTGCCGCTGACGCCGAAGGAGGAGACCCCGGCCCGTCGTGCCCGCACGCCGTCGGACGGCCAGGGCTGCGCCCTGGTCAGCAGCCGTACGTCGCCCGCTTCCCAGTCCACGTGCGGCGACGCCTGCTCGGCGTGGAGGGTTTGCGGCAGCTGCTCGTGCTGGAGCGCCAGGACCATCTTGATCAGGCCGCTGATACCGGCCGCGCCCTGGGTGTGCCCGATGTTGGACTTCACCGAGCCCAGCCAGAGCGGCCGGCCGTCGGGGCGGCCCTGGCCGTAGGTGGCCAGCACCGCCTGTGCCTCGATGGGGTCGCCAAGGGTGGTGCCGGAGCCGTGTGCCTCCACCGCGTCCACATCGGCCGTGGTCAGCCCGGAGCCGGCCAGCGCCTCCCGGATCACCCGCTGCTGCGAGGGTCCGTTGGGCGCGGTGAGGCCGTTGGAGGCACCGTCCTGATTGACGGCGGAGCCGCGCACCACGGCCAGTACGGGGTGGCCGTTGCGCCGGGCATCGGAGAGCCGCTCAAGGACCACCATGCCGACGCCCTCGGCGATGCCCATGCCGTCCGCGTCGGCGGAGAACGACTTCGAGCGGCCGTCCGGGGCCAGCCCGCGCTGCTTGCTGACCCAGACGAACAGTTCCGGGGTGGACGCGACGAAGGCGCCACCGGCCAGCGCCAGCGTGCACTCCCCCGAACGCAGCGCCTTCGAGGCCATGTTGACGGCCACCAGCGCCGAGGAGCAGGCGGTGTCCACGGTGACCGCGGGGCCCTCAAGGCCGAAGCTGTAGGCGATGCGGCCGGAGAGCACGCTGGTCGTGGTGCCGGTCAGCAGGTGCGCCTCCAGGCCCTCGGTGGCGTCCGGGCGGGACAGGCCGTAACCGGCGAAGCTGGCGCCCGCGAACACCCCGGTACGGCTGCCGCGCAGCGAGCCGGGGACGATACCGGCCCGCTCCAGGGCCTCCCAGGACGTGCCGAGCAGCAGCCGCTGCTGCGGGTCCATGGCCAGCGCCTCGCGGGGGCTGATCCCGAAGAAGCCCGGGTCGAACCCGGCGGCGTCGTAGACGAACCCGCCCTGGCGTACGTATGCGGTGCCCGGCGCGTCCGGATCCGGGTCGTAGAGGGCGTCCAGGTCCCAGCCGCGGTCCTGGGGGAAGGCCCCGATCGCGTCGGTGCCGGTGGCCAGCAACTCCCAGAGGTCCTCGGGGGACTTGACGCCGCCGGGGAAGCGGCAGCCCATGCCGACGACGACCACCGGATCGTCGTCCGCGGCCACCGTGTCCGGGACGGGGGTGGCGCCGGCACTCGCGGTCCGGCTGCCCAGCAGCTCGGTGACCAGATAGCCGGCCAGCACCGTGGGGCTGGGGTAGTCGAAGAGCAGTGTGGCGGGCAGCTTGAGTCCGGTGGCGGTGGCCAGCCGGTTACGGAGTTCGACCGCGGTCAGCGAGTCGAAGCCCAGCTCGCTGAAGGCCCGGCCGCTGCCGACCGCCTCCGGAGAGGCGTGCTCCAGCACGGCTGCCGCTTCGCCCCGGATCAGTTGGGTCAGGGTGCGCTGCTGCTCGGTCCCGGTCTGCTCGGCCAGCTGCTGCACCAGCGGGCTGCTCGCCCCGGGCTCGACGTTCTGCTCGGAATCGGTGCCCGCGAGGGCCTCGACGACCTCGGGCAGTCCGTCGATCAGCGGGCTCGGCCTACGCAGGGTGAACGGCGGGGCGAACCTCGCCCAGTCCACGTCCACCACCGCCGGCCGGGTCTCGCCGCAGTCCAGGATCCGGGCCAGTGCGCCGGTGGCCAGGTCCGGGTCCATCAGCCGCAGCCCGCGCCGCTCCAGCTGGACGCCGTCGTCACCGGTGCTGGTGGTACCGACGTTCCACGGGCCCCAGGCCACCGATACCGCGGTCGCGCCGCGGGCCCGCCGTTGCTCCGCCAGCGCGTCCAAGTAGGCGTTGGCCGTCGAGAAGCCGGGCTGGCGGCCGCCGCCCCAGACGGCGGCGACCGAGGAGAACAGAACGAAGGCGTCGAGGTCCGATCCGGCGGTCAGCTCGTCCAGTACGGCTGCCGCGCCCGCCTTGGCCGCGAGCACCGGGGCGAGCTGCGTGGCGTCCAAGCCGTCCACCGCGACGCTGTCGACCACCTCCGCGAGATGGAAGACCGAGGACAGCGCCGGTCCGGACGCCTCGGTCCAGGCCAGTGCCCCGGCCGTCCGGGCGCGGTCGGCCGCGTCGCAGTCCAGTACGTCCACCCGGCATCCCCGGGCGGCCAGTTCGGCGGCGAGCGCGGCAGCACCCTCGGCCTCGGGGCCTGCGCCGCCGGTGAGCACCAGCCGGGCGGCACCGCGTGCGGCGGCCCAGCGCGCGACCTGCCTGCCCACGGCTCCGGTGCCGCCGGTGACCAGGACGCTTCCGCGTGGCCTCCACTCCTGGTCCGCCGCGCTCAGCTGCGGGGCTCGGGTCAGCCGCCGTCCGAGGATCCCGGCCGGACGGATCGCCGCCTGGTCCTCTCCGCAGCCCGCGAGCACCGCGCCCAGCCGGGCAGCGGTCTTCCCGTCCTGCCCGTCGAACTCGGCAGGCAGATCGACCAGCCCGCCCCAACGCTCCGGATGCTCAAGACCGACCACCCGGCCGAAGCCCCAGATCTGCGCCTGCACCGGGTCGGCAGGCGCCTCACCGGGCCCGGTCGCGACGGCGCCGCGGGTGGCCACCCAGAGCGGGGCCTCGACCTCGGCGTCGCCGAGACCCTGCACCAGGCCGAGCGTCGCACCCAGCCCCACCGTCACCGCCGGGTACGCGGCCATCGGCGTCTCATCCAGCGCGAGCAGCGAGAACACCCCGGCGAATCCGTCCACCGGGACCACCGCGCGGACCTGCTCGGCCACCGTCGACCGCCCGGCGGCCCCGGCCACCTCCAGCAGCTCGACATCCGCTCCGCGCGCCATCAGCACCTCGCGGCACTGCCCTGTCCGACCGCCCTCGGCGGAGCCCGCGGGAACTACGAGCAGCCACGTACCGGACAGCCGGGCCTGGCCCCTTTCGGCAACCGGCGTCCAGCCCACCTGGTAACGCCAGTCGGCGGTGGCCGTACGCTCCTGCTCCCGGCGCCGCCAGGACGCCAACGCAGGGAGTATCTCGGCCAGTTGCTGCTGGTCCTCCAGAGCCAGTGCGTCCGCGACACCCGAGAGGTCACCGCCCTCGACGGCCGCCCAGAACCGGGCCTCCGCCTCGGTCGACGCACCATCCGCACCGGCCACCGCCGTGGCGGAGGGCTCCAGCCAGTAGCGATGACGCTGGAAGGCGTACGTGGGCAGCTCCACCGCCGCACCGGCCGGGAGAACCTTGCCCCAGTCGACGGGGAGCCCGTTCACATGCGCCTCTGCAAAGGACCGCAGGAGACGCGCGGCCCCGGCATCCTCCTGAGCCAGCGTGCCGATCGACAGCACCTCACCGACCCCGGCGTCCTCCGCCGTCTCCGTCACCGAAGCAGTCAGCACCGCATGCGGCGACACCTCGACGAACGCCCCGTAACCGGCGTCCAGCAGGCTCCGTACGGCTTCCTCGAACCGCACCATCCGCCGCAGATTCGCGAACCAGTAGGCCGCGTCCACCTCCTGACCCGTGAGCCACTCACCGGTCACCGTGGACACCATCGGCACCCGACCGGTACGCGGGACGATCCCGGACAGCTCCCCCTCCAACTGCCCCGCCAACGGATCCACCGCCGGGGAGTGCGCCACGAAATCCGTCGCCGGAATCCGCCAACGCATCACCCTGCGAGCGGCCAACTCCCTCTCGAACTCAGCCAACGCCTCCGGATCACCTGAGACCACCACGGCGGCCGGGCCATTCACCGCGGCTACCGACAACCGGCCGTCCCAGCCGTCCACCAATTCCCGCACCGGATCGGCGGGCATGACCACCGACACCATCGACCCCGACACCGCGAGCCCGGACAGCGCCTGAGACCGCACCGCCACCACACGGGCCGCATCCTCCAGCGACAACATCCCCGCCACCGTCGCCGCAGCGATCTCACCCTGCGAATGACCCACCACCGCGTCAGGGGCGACACCCGCCGCCTCCCACACCGCGGCCAGCGACACCATCACCGCCCACAGCGCGGGCTGTACGACTTCGGCCGCCTCCAGCTCGGGAGCCCCGTCCGCGCCCGACAGAACACCACTCAGCGACCAGTCCACATACGGGGCAAGCGCAGCCTCACACTCCGCGAGACGGGCGGCGAACAACGGCGAGGAGCCCAACAGCTCCCGCCCCATCCCCACCCACTGCGCACCCTGACCCGCAAAAACAAACACCGTCCGACCGGTCGAACGCGCCACCCCCGACACCACCGAAGGCGAAACCACCCCCGAAGCCAGCCCGTCCAGACCGGACAACAGCCCGTTCCGGCCATCCCCGACCACCACACCACGGTGCTCGAACACCGACCGGCCGGCAGCCAACGACCACGCCACATCAGCCGGCTCCAGCGACGGGCGACCCGCGACCCACTCCCGCAGCCGGTCGGCCTGCGCGGTCAGCCCCGCGACGGACCGGCTCGACACCAGCCACGCAGCAGCCTGCCCATCCGAGAGCACCGCCGGCCCGGCAGATCCCACAACTTCCTCGGCGGGCCCATCCAGCACATCGGCCTCGCCCGGCTCCGCAGGCCCGACCTCCCCGACCGGCGCCTCCTCCAGGATCACGTGCACATTCGTGCCACTCATCCCGAAACCGGACACACCCGCCCGCCGCACCCGCTCACCACTCGGCCACGCAACCGGCTCAGCCAGCAGCTCCACGCCACCCGCCGACCAGTCCACGTGCGGCGTCGGCTTGTCCACATGCAGCGTGCGGGGCAACTCGCCGTACTGCAGGGCCAGTACCGTCTTCATCACACCCGCGACGCCCGCGGCGGCCTGGGTGTGGCCGATGTTGGACTTCACCGAACCCAGCCACAGCGGCCGGCCCTCCGGACGCTCCCGGCCGTAGGTCTCCAGCAGCGCCTCGGCCTCGATCGGATCACCCAGCCTGGTCGCCGATCCGTGTGCCTCCACCACGTCCACGTCGGACGCCGATACACCGGCGTTGGCCAGTGCCGCTCGGATCACCCGCTGCTGCGCGGGCCCGTTGGGCGCCGTCAGACCGTTCGACGCGCCGTCCTGGTTGATCGCCGAACCACGCATCACAGCAAGGACCTTGTGCCCGTTGCGCCGCGCGTCCGACAAACGCTCCACCACCAGGAGGCCCACACCCTCGGCCCAGCCCGAGCCATCCGCCCCCTCGCTGAACGACTTGCAGCGCCCGTCCACCGACATGCCCCGCTGCCGGGAGAAGCCCACGAACACGGAGGGTGCGGAGATCACCGTGGAGCCGCCGGCCAGCGCCAGCGAGCACTCCCCGGAACGCAGCGCCTGGGCCGCCATGTGCAGAGCCACCAGCGAGGACGAGCAGGCGGTGTCCACCGTCACCGCCGGGCCCTCCAGGCCGAAGGTGAACGCCAGCCGCCCCGAGGTGACGCTGGTCGACACGCCCGTGAGGAGGTGACCCTCGGAGCCGCCGGACCTGGTCGAGGGGTCGGTGCCGTAGCCCTGTCCGTAGGAGCCGGCGAACACGCCGGTGGCCGAGCCGCGCAGCGAGTCCGCGTTGATGCCGGCCTGTTCGAACGCCTCCCAGGCCACTTCGAGCAGCACCCGCTGCTGCGGGTCCATGGACACGGCCTCACGCGGACTGATCCCGAAGAATTCCGCGTCGAAGCCGGTGGCGTCGTAGACGAAGCCGCCGTGCCGCGCGTACGAAGTGCCCGGGTGGTCCGGGTCGGGGTCATAGAGGTTCTCCAGGTCCCAGCCGCGGTCCTGCGGGAACGGGCCGATCGCGTCGGTGCCCGATGCGAGCAGCTGCCACAGGTCATCGGGGCCGTGGACACCGCCGGGGAAGCGGCAGCCCATCCCGACGATCGCAATCGGCTCCTGGCCCCGTTCCTCGACCTCGGCCAGCCGGCGGCGGACCTGACGCAGATTGGCCGTCACGAGCTTGAGGTAATCGCGGAGCTTGTCTTCGTTGGCCATCTGAATCCGCCATCCCTGCTTGCCGAGAATACGCCGCTGCTGATCTCCGCGACCGCGATGCGGGTTACCTGGGAATTACGCAAAATTGATGCAAGGGCAACAGGGGAAGAACACCCGCGCCCGGCTGTGGAATACAGTCACGCTTTCACCGCGGAAAGGCCCCGGGGCCCCTGCCGCACAACACGCCACCTCACGATTGCCGTCAGTAACTTCAAGACAGAGATACCGGGTGACGTTGATGAATACCCTGAGAGTCGAGCCCACCGGCGACAGGAACATATCCAGAGCCCATGAGTGCCGCAACGTCTCAGTTGAACGCCCGCGACCAGGGTGAGAAGGCCGGAGCCGGGCGTTCGATCTGCTCACTGAGCAGGGAAGTCACGCACTCTTCGGCGGCCCCCGGATCGCAGTAATTACTCGTCGGAAAGGGCGCAGGACTCGGCGGGCGTGGAAGCGGCGGACAACGGGCGCGGAACGGCGGTATTCGGGCGGGGAACGGCGGCCCGTGGGCGCTCGGCGGAGATGAACGGGCTAAGGGCTGTCCCGTGATCCCTGGTGGATCAGCGCGCGGCGTCAGATGCGGTGCATCGCAAGGCGGAGGGGCGTCCGCATACTGGTTGTATTCGGGCGTTCCGACAACGCGGTGAGGTGCCGTAGCTGTCGTCGCGCGCCCGCCAGGGATTACG